>JAUXOH010000072.1 GCA_030682505.1 Candidatus Didemnitutus sp.
GGCAGAGTCAGGAGCACTCGCGTACCCTTGCCGGGATGGGCGTCAATCTGCAACGTGCCCCCAATTGCGGCGGCCCGCGAATGCATGTTCTGCAGTCCGTGGCCGGCGCGCGACTGCGAGTCGGGCACGAACCCCACGCCGTCGTCTGAGACCGCGATCACCACCACATCTTCACCGCGCGCCGCCCGAACCGTGATCCGATTGGCCCGACCATGGCGAACACTGTTCGTCGCCGCTGCCCGCGCGATATTGACGATCTCCATGGTATGGTGGGGGGAAATCAGCCGCACGGCCTCGTCGTCGAGCCGCTGCTCGACGGCCACTGCACCCGCCGCCGTGACACTGGCGAGCATCGTGGCGAGAGCCGTTTCCAGGGGTTCGCGATGCACTGAATCGGGCTCAAGGTCGCGTAGGTAGTTTCGCACTTCCCGATTGAGTCGGCGCAATTCCGCCATGCATTGATCCAGGCGTTGTTCAATTGCTGGCGGGGCCGTCATCTTCTTGCGCACGCTTTCCAGCGTCAAAGTGACGGCATAGAGCGATTGGCTGACGTTATCATGCAACTCACGGCCGAGCCGGATGCGCTCCTCGAGCGATTGATCGAGCAGGGACCGGCTGACCTGCAAATCTTCCTCGGCGCGGGCCCGGGCCCCTTGTTCTTGTTTGAGGGCGGCTCCGCGTTCCACGGTGAGGCGGGCAAATTGCGCCAGACCGGTCGCCTCGGCGCGCGTCGCGAGCGACGGATCAGGATCACTGCTGCCGAGACCGCGGCGGGTGTCGGAAAGCAGGAACAGAAACGGCACCGCACCGATGAACAACCCAAACAGGATGATCCCGGAGAGCGCGCGCTGATGCATGAGACCGAGACGCGCGAGCGCGGGTGATGGCGCCGTGGCGCGCACGACCCAATCGGGAAATCCCGACAGTTCTTGGGCAAAGCTGATTTCGCCTGACTCGACGAAGGGGCGGGCGGGCGGGGCATGACGCCGTTCCAAGGCAACAGTTCCTCCGATGACCCGGCCCAGATCCTCCACATACGTGGAATCCCAGTTTTCCGGAGGACGGCCAGCAATCGCCAGGGTGTTGGCAACCAGTTCAGCCAACGCGCGGGTGTTTTCCTGCCGAATCACGACCGCCTGGCGCTGCAGCCAAACCTGCATCGTGACGGCCGCTGCGGCAAATAGCAGCAACACCGTTAACGAAAGCAGCAGGGCACGGACCAGGGAGCTCATTTCAACAACCCCCAGGTTACGCCCGCCCGGTGCCCGAGTCCCTCAAAATCTTCGACAAACGCCCTCCAACCACTACTTTGACGATTCTTTTCATGAAGCCGTTCTACCTGACCACTGCCATTGATTACGTCAATGGGTCGCCGCATATCGGCCACGCCTATGAAAAGGTGCTGGCCGACGTCATCGCGCGCACGCGCCGGATGCAGGGGCAGGACGTCTATTTCCTCACCGGAACCGACGAGCACGGACAGAAGATCCAACAGGGTGCCCGGGCCAAGGGCGTGCCAACCCAGCAGTTCGTCGACGAGATTTCCGCGGAATTCGTGCAACTCACCAAGTTGCTCAATCTTTCCAACAACGACTTCATTCGCACGACCGAACCAAGGCACAAGCAAGTCGTGGCCGATTGCCTGCAGCGCCTCTTCGATCAGGGAGAGATTTATCGCGCCGAGTATCAGGGCTTTTACTCGCCGCGACAGGAGCAATTCCTGCAGGAAAAAGAGCGTCTGCCCGACGGCTCGTGGCCCGAAATTTTCGGCGAGGTCATCGCCATCACGGAGAGCAACTATTTTTTCAAACTTCGCTCTTACCAGCAGTGGCTGATCGACCACATCACAGCCAATGAAGACTTCGTATTCCCCGCCCACCGGCGGAAGTCGCTTCTCGAATTCCTCAGCGAACCGCTGAACGACCTCTGCATCTCCCGCCCCAAGGACCGCCTCGAGTGGGGTATCCCGCTGCCGTTCGACGCCAACTACGTCACCTACGTGTGGTTCGATGCGCTGTTGAACTATTACTCTGCGGTCAAGGACCTCGGTCGGTGGCCGGCGGATTTCAATATCATCGGCAAGGACATCCTGATCCCGGCCCATGGCATCTATTGGCCGATCATGCTGCACGCGCTTGGCCTGCCGCCCCCGAAGGCATTGCTCGTGCACGGTTGGTGGTCGGTCAACGGCGCCAAGATGTCCAAGAGCACCGGCAATTTCGTCGACCCGGTGACATTTTGCCAGCAATGGAATGTCGATTCGCTGCGCTATTTCCTCATTCGCGAAATGGTCGTCGGCCAGGATGCTGATTTTTCGCAGGAACAGTTCCTTGTGCGTTACAACAGCGAGCTCGCCAACAGTCTGGGCAACCTTGTCAATCGCACGCTCAACATGACCACGCGCTTCGCCGCCGGAGTTGTGCCAGCGGCGGGGGTCGCGGAGGAGCCCGAACTCGAATTGCAGGCACTTTGGGCCAAGACCCGCGATGAATGCATGACTCTGGTGGAAGGACTGCAGTTTCACACCGCGATCGAACGCACCATGCAGTTCGTCACCGCGACCAACGCCTATATCGAGCGACGGGCACCGTGGAAACTGGCCAAGGACGTTTCTCCTGAGGGCGGAATTCTGCTGCAGACTGCGCTGGCTACCATGTCGGAGGCCTTGCGACTGGGTTCAGCTCTGCTTTGGCCGGTGATGCCCGGCGCGGTCGACAAGATTCGCGGCGGATTGGCCCAACCCCCGCTGGCGAAATGGGACGGAGAGTTGGAGTGGGGTGGGCGGTTGGCCGGGGCCCAACTTGGCGCGGTCGACATTCTTTTCCCCAAACCACCTGCGCCGGAGAAGAAAGCCTGAGCCGGGACGATGAAACATCTTCCGGTCAATCCGACGGACAACCCGACGCCCGAGGCCTTGCGCGCGTTTCTCGGCGAATGCGCGGAGTTGGCGCGCACTGCCGGCCAGCCTCAACTGGTCAGTATCAGCATGGGGGTGGAGAGCCTCGATCCGCTCGCGGTGCTGGAGTCGATTTTCGAGCCGACGGAGCTTCACTTTTATGTTGAGCGTCCGAGTGCAGGATTTGCCGTGGCAGGGGCAGAAGCGGTGGTGGAATTCACCGCTTCCGGCTCAGGGCGTTTGGGGGCGGCGAAGGAATTTATCCAGCAAACCCTCGAGCAGACGGTGGCGGTCGGTCCGTTGCAGGAGGATTTTGCGGGACCGCATTTTTTTATCACCGCCGGGTTTTCACCGGAAGCGGCCGCCGACGCCGCGTTTCCGGCACTCCGGGTTTTTGTGCCGCGCTGGCAGGTTTCTCGCCTCGGCGATGGCTCGGTCGCGGTGGCCAATCTCGTCATCAC
>JAUXOH010000084.1 GCA_030682505.1 Candidatus Didemnitutus sp.
AACCGAAGAACGGTGATATTGCTGTCCTGACCCTGGCATTTTGGCCGCGCAATCCGGCGGAGATGGAATTCTTCAAAGCGCACCTCGGCGAGTTGCGGTTCAGCGAGCGCAGTTCTCTGGCTCGCATCGGTATTGAGATGATCGCCCAAGGCGCACCCATCGTCGAAGGCAACCGCCTCCTCCTCGTCGCCGAATCATCCCTCTTTGATCCGAGCTTCCCCAATGCGGCCTACTGGAAAAAGCTCCTGCGTCCCGGCGTGCCCGCCGGCCGCCTTTTCTACGCGCCCGCCGCCGCCAAATTGTCCTCCACCGAGATTTGGCAGGCGGTCCAAGAAAATCTCCTCAAGCTGCCCAATACGACGTCAATCGACAGTCAAGGTCGGGTCTTTTTCACCCCGCACCCCGTTTGCTACACGCTCAATCCGCGCCTGCAGCGCATGAATTTCGAGCACATCGTCAGCGGCTACGCCGGCCGGAGTTTTCTCGACAAAGTGCAGATCCGGCACGACGCCACCACGCTCACGATTCCGCCGCGCTCTGGCATTCTCACGAGTTGTTCGATGTTCCTGCGCGAGCACCACGTCGTCCTCAACCCCGGCGAGGGCAACTTCGGGCTGCATACCAGCGCCGTGCTGCTCGATCCCGTGAAAACTTTTGGCACCAATGTCATGCTCGAGGTTTACAACAAGGGTGACCAACCCGTCGTCAACCCAATGGTCTCGGTCGAGGTATTTCGCAGCCCACCATTGGAAACCACCGAGTTCAAGACTCTCACCAAACGTCGGCAGCGCCTGCTCGGCACGGTGCAGAGTCTGTACCAGTGCCTCGACGACTATCCGGCTGTCGCTTCTGGCGGCGCACGGCCCAAGACCAAGATCACCGTCCGCGGCCAGAGTGCCACGATGGTCAACCGCACGTTGTTGGTCCGGGCCAATGACGACGATGTGCGCAAAATCGCCGAAGGAGGCGCGTGCCCGATCGGCTCGCATACGATGATCGAGGCGCTCGACAGCGCCCCGGCGGATGCCGACACACTGGTGGTAGATTACTTCCCTGATCTCCTCGAGCACACCGAACTCATCACCCGCCTTGGCGACGTGAAACTCCGGCGCATCATCTTTCGGCACGCTTCGCGCACGCACGGGTATTTTCTCTCGAGCAATGCGCATGCCCGCCTCGACACCTTTTACTCCCTTGGCATCCCGGTTTACTGGCATGACGAGATGACAAACGATCTCTACCTGCACACTTACAAGAAGGGTCACGGTTTTTTCGTGCGCGAGGAGATGTCCCGCAAATTCCAGGAGAGCCCGATTCTCGCGTTCTACGGTTCCGCGGTGGATCTCGGTGACGGCGACACGCAGCGTATTTCCATGCTCGTCGAGAAACTCAGTAGTTTTCTGGGGCCCAACATCGGCATGCTCACGGGCGGCGGCGGCGGCGTGATGCGGCTCGCCACCGAAAGCGCCCGCGCCAAAGGGGCACTCACGGGCGCCTGTTTTCTTGAGCTCGAGGCGCAACCACCCGAACTCGGGGTCGATTTCTTCAACACCTTTCAGGAAACCTCGCGACACTTCCGCCAAAAGTGGTTCGAAGCCGCCGATTTTTGCATCTTCAACGTCGGCGGGGTCGGCACGCTCGAGGAAATCGGAATCGAGCTCTGCAATCTGAAGCTCGGGATCCGCCCGCGGACACCCTTCGTCTTCTACGGCTCGGACTTCTGGAAAGATCTGCGCCAACAGTTCGAATTGATGATCTCGGAAAAACGTGCGCCGGCCTGGATGAAAGATTACGTCATCTTCACGGATGACGCCGACGAAGTCGTCCGTTTCTACCGCAAGACGCTGCAGGTGCTCTGAGGTCCCCCAGGGCCTGTCCGGGTGGTTCTCGCGCAGGTCCCGTCGCCGAAGTGCCGCGTGCTCGGGTGAACCCTCGGTCGGGTGGTTGATCGATTCCGGCAACTTACTCGCGGAACGTTTTCCCCCATTGTTGCGCGCGAAGAGGTCCGCCGGGGCGCGTAACGTGGCAGGGGCAAAAGCCACCCGCGCGATGCCGCCCGAAATCCCGATCCCAGTCACGACAATCATCACCTCAATGAGGGAAACCCGGCGGGCGCGGACCACATGATTATCGGCGAAACATGACAGAGTTTCTCACCCGCCAATCGACATTCATCGCCCGTAGCGCTTGCCGGGCGAACCCATCTCTGACCAATTGTTCGTCCTCCCGTGCCCCTTCCCCTTCCCAATTCTGTCCTCGTTATCGGCTCGGGTGGACGCGAACACGCGCTCGTCCGCTCCCTGCTTGCCTCAACGACGGGTCCGCGAGTGCTGTGCGCCCCCGGGAACGCTGGCATCGCCCAAGACGTGGAATGCTTCCCTGTGGCCATCGGTGATCTCCCGGGCCTCGTGGCGCTCGCGCAGCGCGAGAAGGTCCAGTTGGTTGTCGTTGGTCCCGAGGTGCCGTTGGCGCTCGGGCTCGCCGACCAACTGATTGCCGCGGGCATTCCGGTTTACGGCCCGAAAGCCGCCGGGGCCCGCCTCGAGGCTTCAAAGACCTTCACCAAGAATATTCTTCTGAAATACCATATCCCCACCGCTCGCGTGGGAGTTTTCCGCGAGGTAACCCCGGCGCTCGACTATCTGAAATCCCAGGGCGTGCCCGTTGTGATCAAGGCCGATGGGCTAGCCGCAGGCAAAGGGGTCGTCGTCGCACAAACTGCAACCGAGGCCGAGACGGCCGTGCGCGAAATGCTGGGCGGGCGGTTTGGTGCCAGCAGTCGCGAAATTCTCATCGAGGATTGTTTGGTCGGCGAGGAAACTTCGATCCTCGTCGTTGTCTCCGGCCGCGACTACGTCGTCTTGCCAACCTCGCAGGACCACAAGCGCATCGGCGACGGTGACACCGGTCCCAACACCGGCGGCATGGGC
>JAUXOH010000265.1 GCA_030682505.1 Candidatus Didemnitutus sp.
CACGAGCCGCAACAACGCTTGCGGCGGAGCCGGTTCGTCGCCGTGGATTCCCGCCGACAGGTAGATCGTTGGCCCCAACGCTGAGGCCCGCTTCAGGTAGGCCCGCAAGGGATACCCGGCCACCTCGCCAAACCGTTCGGACGAGAATCCCTCCGCGCGCGCGGCCCGGTCGAATGCGCGGTCGAACGTCGCGGGGTCGAGCTGGGCAGGAGGAGTCGACATGGCCATGACAGTGAGGACGACCTTGGCCAGAAAAAGATCCGGCACAAGGAGCCCTTTGCATCAATTGCCTTGGCTCCGTTTGTCCGTTGATTCTCTCTAGGCATCATGTCTCCGGTTCGCGTCCGCTTCGCTCCCAGTCCCACGGGTTTCTTTCACATCGGCAGTGCCCGCACGGCCTTGTTCAACTGGCTCTATGCCCGCCATACCGGCGGCACGTTCATTTTGCGGATCGAAGACACGGACCAGGCCCGCGACAGCGAGAAATTCCTGCGCTTGATTTACGACAGTCTGACGTGGATGGGCATGGACTGGGATGAAGGTCCCAATGCCAACGGGGTTGGCGAACGCGGCGACTACGGCCCATACCGGCAGAGCCAGCGCGCGGAGGTCTACCAGCGTTACCTGGCCCGGTTGCGGAACGCCGGCCGGGCCTATGAGAAGGACGGCGCGATCTGGTTCAAGCAGCTGGGTGATCGCTACACCGTGTTTGACGACCACCGGAAGAAGGAAGTCGAGAAAGTGAAAAGCGACCTGGTCGTCATTGAAGACCAGATCCGCGGCCGCGTGGAGCGCGCCGAGGACGAGGACTTTGTGATCGTGCGCTCGGATGGAAACCCGGTGTTTCACTTCGTCAACGTCGTCGACGACATCGAAATGAAGGTCACCCACATCATCCGCGGCGAAGACCATCTGTCGAACACGAGCAAGCACGTCCGGCTCTATGAGGGATTCGGCGTCACGCCGCCGGCGTTTGCGCATATTCCGTTGATCTTGAAATCACCCGAAATGGGGCAGGGGAAGATGAGCAAGCGCGACCAGGGGGCCCTGGTCGAGGAATACCAACGGCGGCACTTCCTGCCGGAGGCGTTGGTGAACTATCTGGCCTTGTTGGGTTGGAATCCCGGCGAGGATCGCGAGAAGATGCCCATCGCCGAAATCGTGCGCCGGTTCGATCTTCCCGCGGTCAACCAGAGCAACGCGAAGTTCGACAGCAAGAAACTCGCGCACATGAACATGGTGTATCTGCTCGAGCAACCGGCCGACCGGTTTCTGGCGTTGGCGAAGGATTATTTTGCGCAGCAGCCGAATGGCGCGTCGGTGATGGCCGACGAATCCTACTTCGCCGAGATCATGTCACTCGCGCAGCCGAAGATCAAATCGGTCGAGGAACTCGGGGCTTACACCAACTACTTCTTCACCGAGGAATTTCCGATCGACGACAAGGTGAAGGCGAAGGTGATGGGCAAGGGCGAACCGAAGGCGCGGCTGGCGGAGCTCATGGCAACGCTGCCCGCGATGGACTTCGCGAGCGACGCGAGCATCGAGGCCGCGATCAAGTCACTGGCCGACGGCAAGGCCCTGGGCTTTGGCGACTATCAAGGCGTCGCCCGACTCGCCCTCACGGGCACCAATGCCGGCCCGAGCATTACGAGCATCTTCCGGGTGCTCGGTCGTGATCGCACGCTGGCTCGCTTGCAGCGTTTCGCGGCGGTCGCTTGAGCGGCCAGCGGCGGGTTGAGCCCTAGTCAAACTGCTGGCGAAAGCCGGCGAGTTCCCCGCGCAGTTCCGCCACCTCGTGGCGCAGGCGGGCGACTTCGGCCTCCAAGGCCGAGACCCGGTCGGGTGGTGCGCTGGCCTCGTCCTCGGCGGGCGCAGGGGCGCCGTCGGTGGGGGGAGCTGCGGCCACCTCGCCGGCGAGCAGATGCGCGTAGCGCGATTCCTTCGTGCCGGGTTGGCGGGGCAGACAGACAATGAGGGGCGCCGGGCGCGCACCGAGGTCGGCGAGCGTGGCCTGCACCGCCGCCAGATCGGCAAACGCATGCAGTCGTCCGCTGCGGTTGCGGATTTCGCCGACGGTTTGCGGTCCGCGCAACATCAGCACGCACAGCACGGCGACTTCGGGCGGCGAGAGGTGGAGCGTCTCGGCAAACTTGTGGCCGAACTTCAGCACCCGGCTCGTGCCGCCGCTGGTCACAAAGGCGAGGTGCTTGTCGCGGAGGGATTCCAAGGCGCGATTGACGTCACTTTCTCCGTAGGAAACCACCGGCTCGCGATTGTTGATCTGGTTGCAAGCGTTGGTCAGTGCGTTCAGCGACTGCGGGTAGTATTCCGGAGTGGTGAGCTCCTTTTCCACGAGGGCGCCAACCACGCGGACTTCGACCGGGGTGAGCAGGGGAAAATCCATGGTGGCGGGAGGGTGGGAGGCGAGGGAAGACAGCGGGCTACTTGCCCCAGGTGTCGCGGAGCGAGATCGTGCGATTGAAGACCGGTTTGCCGGGCTGCGCATCCTTCGGATCGAGCACGAAGTAACCCAAACGCTCGAACTGGAAGCGCTCCTCGGCGCTGGAGGTGCCCAATGACGCCTCGATCTTGGCGGTGACGACTTCGAGGGAATGAGGATTCACCACCTTGAGGAAGTCTTCCTCCGCGGCGGGCTCGGCCACCGTGAAGAGACGATCATAGAGACGCACTTCGGCATCGAGGCACTTGACCGCACTGACCCAATGAATGGTGCCCTTGACCTTGCGATCAGCGTTGGGTTCGCCCTTGCGCGTGGAGAGATCGGCGGTGCAGTGGACTTCGAGCAAATTGCCGTCGGCGTCCTTGATGAGCTCGTCGCACTTGATGAGGCAGGCGTATTTCAGGCGAACCTCCCCGCCCGGCTTGAGCCGGAAATACTTGGGCGGCGGCACCTCGGCGAAGTCATCGGCCTCGATGAAGATCTCCCGGGTGAGGCTGAGCTTGCGGGTGGTGGGGGTTTCATCCTGCGGATTGTTGACAGCGTCGCAGAGGATGACCTCGTCGGCCGCGAGGTTGGTGAGCACGAGTTTGAGCGGCCGCAACACGGCGAGTCGCCGGACGGCGAGGGTGTTGAGCTCGTCGCGAATGACGTGTTCGAAGAGGGCGATGTCGGTGACGCTTTCGTATTTGGTCACTCCCACGCTGGTGACAAAACGCCGGACCGCGCTGGCGGGAATGCCGCGGCGGCGCAATCCGGAGAGGGTGGCCATGCGGGGGTCGTCCCAACCGTGCACGACGCGCTCGTTGACGAGCGTCAGCAGCTTGCGCTTCGAAACGAGCGTGTAGCCCGGGATGAGCTTGGCGAATTCATACTGCTTGGGCAGCGCGCGCGGCAGGTCGAGCGACTCGAGGATCCAGTCGTAAAGCGCCCGGTGCATCTCGAATTCCAGCGTGCAGATGCTGTGGGTGATGCCTTCGAGATAATCGCTCAGGCAGTGCGCGTAGTCGTAGAGCGGATAGAGGCACCACTTGTCGCCGGCGTGGTGGTGGGCGACGTGGCGGATGCGGTAAAGCAGCGGGTCGCGCAGCCAGACGTTGGGCGAGGCCATGTCGATCTTGGCGCGCAGCGTGCGCGCGCCATCCGGAAACTCGCCCGCGCGCATGCGCTGGAACAAGTCGAGGTTCTCCTCGATGCTGCGGTCGCGGAACGGAGAATTGCGCCCGGGCTTGTCGGGGGCGCCGCGGTATTCCTCGGTCTCCTTGGCGTTGAGGTCGCAGACGTAGGCCTGGCCGCGCCGGATGAGTTCGAGCGCGTAGAAGTAGAGTTGCCCGAAGTAGTCGGACGCGAAGAAGGGTTCGGTCTTGGCTCCGGAAAGCGGGGAACTGATCTGCTCCACCGGAACGGGAGCGAGATGGAAGTCCGGTCGTCCGTTGCTGGTGATGGCGGCGGCGGTGCTGCCCTTGGCCTTGTAGCCCAGACAGTGGTCGGCCCAGCCATCAATCAGCCACTTGACGTCGGCGATGATTGAATCGACGTATTCGACTTCCTCCTTGGCCGGATTGGTGTCGTCGAAGCGCAGGTTGCACTGGCCGTCGTTTTCGCGCGCGAGGCCGAAGTTGAGGCAGATCGACTTGGCGTGGCCGATGTGCAGGTAGCCGTTGGGCTCGGGCGGGAAGCGGGTGACGATTTTCGCATAGCGCTTTTCCGCGAGGTGTTGCGCGACAAGATCGCGAATGAAATCGCTCGGGGCGGGCGCGGGCGGTGGCGGATTCTCGGCGGACATCAGGAGGCAAGTTGCGGAGGTGAACGCACCGAGGCAACAGCAGTTTGGGCAGGTTAGCCGCGCATCTCGCGGAGCAGACTGGTCAGGTAGGGGATGAGCTGTTTCTTCCGGGAGACGACGCCGGGGAGGTCGAAGATCTCGTCCTGCTCGACAAGGGCGTAGGAAATGCGGCGGATGAACTCCGGGTCACCCTTCACCAGGAGCAAGGAATTCTGGGTATTGATGTCAGTCACGAGGAGCGCCGCAAAGGCGAGGCGCTCGATCTTGCGCAGGTCGTCGAGCGCCGTCGCGATTTCCTCCGCGTGGATCCAGAAATTGTCGAAGCCGAGTTCCTCGACCTGCGAGACGGAGAAGGGGACTTCCTCTTCCTGGTAAATCTTGAAGTCGGAGCGGACAATCGTCGCGGCCGGGTGGGCCAGAATAACGGAGCCGGAGCTGAAGATGAGTTCCGCCAGCGCCTTCGCCTTGATGTCGGCGTGCGTCTCGAGCCACGCGAGGACCTCGGCGTCCTTGGCGGAGGAGGTGGGGCTTTGCAAATGGAGGGTGTCGGAGATGAGGCCCGACATCATCAATCCCGCGAGATCGGCGCCGGGCTGGAGGCCATGCCGGCGAAAAAGGTCGGCGACGATCGTGCAGGTGGAGCCGACCGGCTCGTTGATGAAGAGAATCGGTTGGGGGGTGGCCATCGGCGCGAGGCGATGGTGGTCAATGATCTCGGTGATGGTGACTTCGTCGGCGCCCGTGACGGCCTGGGTGAGTTCGTTGTGATCCACCAGTACGAGGCGGGTCGGCACCGGCTTGAGCATGTCCGTCTTGGTGAGGATGCCCCGCAGACGGCCGTTTTCTCCAAGCACCAGAAACGCCGGAGCCGAGGTGGAGCCGATTTTCTTGCGGATGTCGGAAAGGCGGGCGTCAGCGCTGACGGAGGCGAATTTGCGGTCGATCAGCGGAGCCAGCCGGCCGGCCGTGCGAATCAGCCAAGCCGTGGTGGCCGTATCAAAGGAGCTGATGATCAGACTGACGCCCCGCGCCTGGGCGGCGGAGACGATCGAGACATGAACCTTGCGGCCACCGGAAATCACGAGGGCGCGCACGCCGAGATCGATGGCCTTCAGTTGCACGTCGCTCCGGTCGCCGACGACAATAATGGAGCGGTCGGCGGGAATTCCCTCTTCCAGCGACATGCGCCAGAAGGTGCCGATGTCCATCGCGCCGATCCGGACGTAGAGTTCTTCCACGCGGTCGGGCTCGGCGCCGAGGAAGATCACTTCGGCGTTCAAGGTGCGCGCGATGGAATTCAAGTCGGTGGTCACGAGCCGCATTTTCTTGGGCTCGGCGATCTGCGGCAGAAACGCATGGGCGAGTTGCGGGGCGGTGACCGTGCCAATGAGTTTTTGCTCGGCGTTCAGCACCGGCACCAGGCGATGGCCGTGCCGATCGATGAATTCGAGCGCTTCGGCACATGAGGCGGTTTCGGCGACGCTGTGCACGTCGGCCACCATCACGTCCTCGACGCGCGGGCGGACGTCACTCAAGTACAGCGGCAGGGGCGTGTGGAAGCGGGAAAGGATGGCGTCGATCCGCGCGTTGGTGTTGCCGCAACGCGCGGCGAGATAACCGGATTCCCCCCGTGCTTCCTTGAAGGCGGCATAGGCAAGGGCGGAGCAAATGGAATCGGCATCGGGATTCTTGTGTCCGACGACGTAAATGGGCGAGGAGGCTGACATGGTGAGTGACAGGCCAGCGTAGGGGGGTGCCGCCGCGGGAAAAGAAAAAAGCCCGGCCTGTGCAGGCCGGGCTTTTCTCTTTAGCCGAAAGCAATGGCGGATACGAACTGACCTAACATGGCTATGGGGCGCGTTCCGCGGGGGTGCCGGCTGGAGAGCCGACCCCTGCCGGAGGCGTCGCATAGACCCGGGGGTTGCTTACTGGGTTTGCATGATAGGGTAGCGCCTGCAGGACAGAGCTACCCTTTTGCCCGTTATTCAGCGTGAGCTGAGTAGCGGCTTCTTGGGTGTTGGGGTAAAACTGGACGTTGCCGCCCAGAAAAGCGATGTGCCCGCCGAGGTTACGGTAGGTGCCGTTCTCGGCGTTCCAAGTGCCATTCGTCTGCAGACCACGGGTGAACGCCACCGGCACGTTCGGGCCGTCACTCATGCGGAGGCCACCGACGAATTCAAAACTGAGCACCCGATCGGTCGTGAAACTCGGGTCGAGGACGGCGCGATTGGTGGGACTGACGATGGCCGTCGGGTAGACGCCGTTGAACTGAGGGTCATTCTTGGCAAAATAGAAGGAGGGGTCGGTCAGGATGCCCCTTTGGGCAAGGATACCCGCCCACAAAAAGACCCCGCTGCCGCCGCTGACCGGAGGCGGGGTCTGGGCCGAAATCACCTGGGGGTCGGGCAGGCGGTCCTGATTGTCGGCGGCGTAGATTTGGGCTGCCTTGACGATTTCGCGGAGATTATTCGCGTCGACGGTGCGCTGGGCGGTCTCGCGAACCTTGCCTACCGTCGGGAAAATCAGGGCCGCCAAGATGCCAATGATGGCAATAACCGTGAGCAGTTCGATGAGGGTGAAGCCTGCTGCAGGGCGACGTGCGACAAATACCATAACAGAGGCGCGAGTTGAGTCATAGGGGTCGAATACTTCAAGCCGAAACTCGCCTTTTGCGGCCCGATGCTGTTGGTTCGACCCCAAGTATGATCGTCTATCTCGATGGCAATTACGTTGATTCTGCCGAGGCAAAGGTCTCGGTGTTCGACCATGGGCTGCTCTATGGCGATGGCATCTTCGAGGGCATCCGGCTCTATGAAGGGAATGTCTTCCGCCTGATGGAGCATCTCGAGCGCTTCGAGTATTCGGCCAAGGCGCTCATGCTCGACCTCCCGCTGAGCCGTCAGGAGTTGGCGGACGCGATTTGCGAGACGTGCCGTCGCAACGGACTCCGCGATGGCTATATCCGCTTGGTCGTGACCCGGGGGATTGGCGACCTCGGTTTGGCCCCCTGGCTGTGCGCCAAACCCACGACCTTCATCATTGCGAGCACGATCCAGATGTATCCGAAGGAGCATTACGAAAACGGGCTCTCGATCGTCACCGTGCCCACCCGCCGGATCAATCCTGCGGCGTTGCCGCCGACGGTGAAGTCATTGAATTACCTGAACAATATCTTGGGCAAGATCGAGGCGAAGCAGGGCGGGGCCCTCGAGGGCATCATGCTCAACGACCAGGGATTCATTGCTGAATGCACGGCGGACAATTTGTTCATCGTGCACAAGGGCGTCATCTTCACTCCGTCCGCCGCACAGGGCGCGCTCAAGGGCATCACCCGCGAAACCATTTTCGACATCGCGCAGGACATGCAGATTCCCTGCCGCGAACAGAATCTCACGCGTTACGATGTCTGGTGTGCCGATGAGTGTTTCCTGACCGGCACCGGCGCAGAAGTCATTCCCGCGGTCAAATTGGACGGCCGCGTCATCGGCTCCGGGAAGCCCGGAGAAATCACCGGCAAGCTGCTCACCGAATTCCGGCGACGGGTGAAAAAAGAAGGCGTGAGAATTTGATGCTCGTTGCGAGGTTTGGGGTGGACTGCGCACTTGCGTCCCTTTCCAGTTTGGCCATGCTTGCATTTAGGTTGGGCAAAGGATGCTTGCCGGGCGCGCGAGGTGAACGGCAATACGACGTAAATCAGTTCAATTTCAGCAGCTTACATGGCAAAATCTCTCAAATGTGACCTGTGCGCCAAGCCGGCGACGGTTCATCTCACCCAGATCGTCAACAACAAGATCCACAAGGTGGACTTGTGTGAGGCGTGCGCGCAGGCGAAGGGCGTAACCGACCCGAGCGGCTTCTCGCTCGCGGACCTCCTGCTCAAGGCCTCCCTTAATCCGGAACCGCGCAATGACACGAAATGCGGGGTCTGCGGATTCACGCAGCCGGACTTCAAGAAGACCGGTCGTTTTGGTTGCCCCGCTTGCTACGACGCCTTCGCGGCGGTCATCGAGCCGGTGCTCGACAGCATGCACAAGGGTGTCTCGCACGTCGGCAAGACGCCGCAGAAAGCCCTCGAGCGCCGGTCACTCTATGAACGTTTGACGAGTCTGGAAACTGAACTCGACCTTGCGATCAAGTCCGAGCGTTACGAGGATGCCGCTCGCTACCGCGACGAGATTCAAGAAGTCCGCCAGGCCGTGGGCAACAAGGTGGCCAATCCGCAATGAAGCTCAACGAACTCCTCGCCGCGCATTCTGAGCTGACCGATTCCAACGCCAACAAGAGCGCGGTGGTGTTGATGACGCGCATCCGACTCGCGCGCAACCTGGCCCGCATGCCGTTCCCCGGTTGGGCCAAGGAGGCGCAGCGCCGCGATGTGTTCGCGACTTGTTTGCAGGCCGTTTCCTCGCTGCCCCAAATGAAGCAGGGACTCGCGATCGCGTCCGAGGACATCTCCGAACTGGAGCGGCAAATCTTGGTGGAGCGCCATCTCATCAGTCGCGAACTCACTCACGGCAAGCCGGGCTCCGGGGTCGTCATCAGCAAGGATCAGTCCTGTGCCGTCATGATCAACGAGGAGGATCACCTGCGGATTCAGGTCCTGCGCTCGGGCTTTCAGTTCAAGAAGGTCTGGAACACGATCGACGCGCTCGACACGGAGTTGGAGGAACACCTTGACTATGCCTTTTCCCCGCAGCGCGGTTACTTGACGGCGTGCCCGACCAATCTCGGCACGGCGATTCGCGCGTCGACCATGATGCACCTGCCCGCCCTGGTGATATCCGGGCAGATGGAAAAAGTCGTGCGGGCGGTCAACCAACTCGGCATGGCGGTGCGCGGGTTGTTCGGCGAGGGCTCGGACGCGAGCGGCAGCATTTTCCAAATCTCCAACCAGACCACCCTGGGGGAATCCGAAGAAGACATCATCAAGCACCTCACCGGGGTGTTGAATACGATCATTGAACAAGAGTTGAACGCTCGTGAACGTCTCATCGACTCGGAGCCGACCAAACTCTTCGACAAGATCGGACGCGCCTACGGCATCCTGCAGCACGGATATTTGTTGAATTCCGGGGAAGCGATGAACCTGCTTTCTCTGATCAGACTCGGGATCGATCTCGGTGTTTTCCCGGATGTGCAGCGCGCGGTCGTGGATCGTTTGTTCATCGAATGCCAGCCGGGACACATTCAGCACACCGCCAGAGGATCGGTCGAGGCCGGCCAGCGGGATGTGTTGCGCGGGAAGCTCTTGCGACTCGAATTTGCCAAATTACCCGGTCCGGACTTCAGTAACGCCTCAAAGTAACCGATTCAGCTTAAACACTTTCAATAAAGGTCTCCATGGAACCCATGAATAATTTCACGCCGCGCGCCCAACAGGTGCTGGCGCTGGCACGCAAAGAGGCGGACCGTTTCCATCATAACTATGTCGGAACGGAGCATCTTCTGCTTGGATTGATCAAGCTCGGACAAGGTGTTGCTGTCAGCGTGTTGCAGAAAATGGGCCTCGATTTGGAGACCGTTCGTGGCGAGGTCGAAAAACAGGTCGGCCTCGGTCAAGAGAGCAAGACGCCGGCCAGCAGCATTCCCTACACCCCGCGGGTGAAGAAGGTCCTCGCTCTGGCGGGGAAGGAAGCCAAAGCGCTCAACCATTCCTACGTCGGCACCGAGCACATCTTGCTCGGCCTGCTGCGCGAAGGGGAAGGGGTCGCGGCCCGCGTCCTCAAGTCGCTCGACATTGATATCGAGCGCACGCGCAACGAAATCCTCCGCGAACTCGATCCGCAATTCGCCGCCGGACAACCCAGCGAAGGCGGCGCCGGGAGCGGGGAGGAGCCATCCGCCCGTTCCGTGGGCGACGAAAAGAAGGACGTCAAGACGCCAGCGCTCAAAGCGTTTGGTCGTGATCTCACGGAGCTGGCCCGCAAAGGAGAAATGGATCCGGTGGTTGGCCGGCAGAACGAAATCCGTCGCGTGATTCAGATTTTGTGCCGTCGCACCAAGAACAATCCGGTGCTCGTCGGTGAAGCCGGCGTGGGCAAGACGGCCATTGTGGAAGGGCTCGCCCAGGAAATTGCCAAAGGCAATGTGCCCGAGATTCTCGCTGACAAGAAAGTCATCACCCTCGATCTGGCCCTGATGGTCGCGGGAACCAAGTACCGCGGCCAGTTTGAAGAACGCATCAAGGCCGTGATGGACGAGATCAAGCGCGCGAAGAACGTCATCATCTTCATCGACGAACTGCATACCATCGTCGGAGCCGGTGCGGCCGAGGGCGCGATGGACGCCTCCAATATTTTCAAGCCCGCCCTTTCCCGCGGCGAGTTGCAGTGCATCGGGGCCACGACCTTCAACGAGTATCGCAAGTATATCGAGAAGGACAGCGCCCTCGATCGCCGTTTCCAGAGCGTCAAGGTCGAGCCGCCCTCGGTGGCGGACACGATCTTCATTCTCAAGGGCATCCGCAGCAAGTATGAGGAGCACCACAAGGCGACCTTCACCGACAAGGGACTCGAAGCCGCCGCGAAACTTTCCGATCGCTATATCACCGGCCGGTTTCTCCCTGACAAGGCGATCGACGTGCTCGACGAGGCGGGTTCCCGCGCGCGCATCACCTCCCTCAACCGGCCGCCGGAAATCGAGGCGATGACGAAGGAGATCGACGAGGTTTGCACCCAGAAGGAACAAGCCATCGCCGCCCAGCATTTCGAGGAAGCCGCCAAGTTCCGCGACCAAGAGAAGCAACTGCGGGCGAAGCAGGAGCAATCCATCGAGGAGTGGAAGAAGACGCGCGACGAACAACGCATCGTCGTCGATGAAGAGCAAATGGCCCAAATCGTTTCCGATTGGACCGGGATTCCGCTGAGCCGCCTGGAGAAGAAGGAAACCGAGAAACTCCTGGCGCTCGAGAGCGAGCTGCAGAAGTTCATCATCGGTCAGGATACGGCCACCATTGCCATCGCCCGCGCGCTGCGTCGCAGCCGGGCAGATCTCAAGGATCCGCGCCGTCCGATCGGCTCGTTCATGTTCCTCGGACCCACCGGGGTGGGCAAGACGGAGTTGGCGAAGCAACTCGCTTCGCAGATTTTCGGGTCCGCCGACGCGATCGTGCAAATCGACATGTCGGAATACATGGAGAAATTTTCCGTCTCCCGTCTGGTGGGTTCTCCTCCCGGCTACGTGGGTTACGAAGAGGGTGGTCAGCTCACCGAGACCGTCCGCCGCCGCCCGTATTCGGTCGTGCTCTTCGATGAAATCGAGAAAGCCCATCCGGACGTGGTGCAACTGCTGTTGCAGATCCTCGAAGACGGACGTTTGACCGACTCGCTCGGCCGCACGGTCGATTTCCGCAATACCATCATTTTGATGACGACCAATGTCGGCGCTCAACTCATCCAGCGCCAGACGTCGATGGGTTTCGCGGCCGCCGGGAACTCTGATTTCCACGACATGGACAAGCTGAAGGAAAAGGTGCTCGAGGAGGCCAAACGCGTCTTCAAGCCGGAGTTCCTCAACCGGATCAACGATCTCGTGGTCTTCCGGCCGCTCGGGAAGGAACAGCTGATCAAGATCGTCGACATCGAGGTTGGCAAAGTCGTGAAACGCCTCTCGGCCCGCAACATTCTCCTCGAATTCTCACCGGAATCGAAGCTCTTGCTGATCGAAAAGGGCTACGATGAGAAATACGGAGCGCGTCCGCTCCGCCGCGCGGTGGAACACTGCTTGGAAGATCCGCTCGCCGAGGCTCTGCTCCGCGGCGATATCAAGGAAGGCGAGCCGATCCTGGTGAAACGCAATGGCGACGTCTTGGAGTTCGAGCAAAAGACACCGACGGCCGATTCGGGTGTTTCCTCCTAAAGCTCCGCTCGCCTGGGGAAAATTTCAAAGCCCGCCCTCTGGCGGGCTTTTTTCTTGGCATCCTGACATGAGGAGACCTTCGACCACGGCGCACGCTTGCCCACGCCGACGATTCTGCTTTGGTGCGGCTGTGCTG
>JAUXOH010000111.1 GCA_030682505.1 Candidatus Didemnitutus sp.
GCGCTCATGAAAGGTGCCGGGTTCGAGGGAGAGGATTCGCGGATCGGGCTTTTCCAGCGCGGAACTGATCTGGCGAGAATGAGCGAACCGGACCTTGTGACCAACTCCTCCGTTTAGTTTCCCCGTCTTAACATGCGCGTCCTTTTTACCTACGGCTCTGAACCCCATTACATGGCCCCTCCACGACTGGGGAATGAGCAGATCAATTGCGGGCCGTTCTTTGCGGATCGGCAGATTTGCGACCGTTGGGTCTCCATGGCGACTCCGCGGGGCCGCTTTGATCTGGCAGAATTGACCCGCCGCCTGCCAACCGATCAGCAGCCTGATCTCATCGTCTGCCACGTCGATGGCAGTTCCCTTTGCTGTCTTCCCGGCGGTCTGGAGCAATATCGGTGCCCCAAAATCCTCGTGGTTGCCGACACGCATCACGGACGGGCTCCGATCGGGGAGATGATCCGCTATGCCCTGCAGCAACCGTTTGACCGGGTCGTTTTGCTTTATGATCGGCATCACCTTGAGTTTTTCCGCGCCGCGGGAGTTCGGAATGTCCATTGGTTCCCCGCGCTGACTTTTCCCCACTCGGACGCGCGCATCAAGGCGGCGGGACAAGTGACGCGAGAAGCGCGGATCGCGTTGGTCGGCCAAGCGGGATATCATCCTCGTCGACTGCGGTTGTTTTCTTCTCTCGTCACTCACCAGTTGCCCTTGTCGTGGAAGCAAGTCCACCAAAGCGAAGCAATCCGGCATTATGCCGGATCGTTGATCGGGCTGAATGCCTCCATGAACGGGGATTTGAATCTGCGCGTATTCGAGACCTTGGCCGGAGGCGCCCTGCTATTGGCGGACCGTTTGTCTCCCGAGTCGGGCTTGTCAGAGCTGCTGCAGGAGGGTCGGGAATTCGTGCCCTATGACAGCGTCCCGGAGTTGATCGAACGGGCAAAGTACTTTCTGGCCCACCCGGAGGAAGCGCGAACCATCGGTGCAGCGGGGGCGAACTGGTTTGAGAAAAAATTCAACGAGAAACGCCGCCGGACCGCGTTTCTGGATCTGGCGTTTCACGGCCGGGACCTGCCGGAATTTGCCTTGCCTCCCGCGGGTGCGGTGAGCGTTCCGTGGAGCGTATCAACGACGCAACAAACGGTTTTTTATGAATTTCTGCAGGAGCTGCATCGTCGGCGCGAGGATGTTCGCGTTGCCCTTGCCCCCACGGTTCCGGAGGAAATCGCCCGGCTCTGTTCCACGTTGCCGCGCGTCACCCTGATCAAGGGGGCGCCCCCGTCGCAGGAAGGGGTTGAAGTGGTGGTGGTGGGGAAAGAGGCGCCGCTTGATCTGATTCCCGCCAATCATGTTTGGGTCTGGGATATGCCGGTGACAGATCGGTCGGTGCTGTTGGAAAAGATCGGTCCGCTCGGCTTTGTCGCCCTGCGGTCTGATTGCTCCCTCTTTGGGAGAAAACTGGCCACCGGCGAAAATCCGTTGCTGGAGAAGGCCCGACTGGACTTTGACTACGCGGAATTGGACAAGGCCTTCAAAGGGGCCATGGAGGTGTTGCGGTTGGATCCGCGAAGCGTCGGGGCATTGATCCTGCTGGCCGAACTGGCGATGGAAGCGCGCAACTGGACCTTGGCGAAAAAACTCATTGCCAATGCCAGAAAATTGGAGCCGGGCAATCCGATGATCCCGTTGCTTGAGGGGCAGGTTGCCGAGGAGGTGCCGCCCCGCCAGCCGCAGCGTTTGCTCACGGTGGGATGGAAAGCTCACGATACCCAGCAAATGCCGCAGGCGCGCGTCTATGCCGACATGGCGATTCAAGCGGATCCCATGCTGGCCGACGCCTACTATCTCAAGGGCTTGGTCGAATCCAGATTGGCAACAGACCTCGCTGACGGCGCGCGTGAAAAAGGCCTCGTGGACGCAATGATGTCATTGAAACGCGCGACAGAATTGGCTCCGAGCAGACAAGATTACTGGCAGGAACTGGCGATCGTGGCTCACGGGGTCAACGCGGTAGATGATGCGATTCGCGGTTACGCCAGCGCAAACGAGATTGAGGCCTCCGAGCCTTGCTGCCTCGGCCTAGGTTTTGCCCTGCTGCAGATGGCGCGTCACGAAGAAGCGTTGGCAGCGTTCTCCCGCGGCAGCGAACTCGCGCCTAGAAACAGCTTGATGCGCTGGCAATGTTTTAATCTCGCGCAGCGCTTGGGTCGACCGCCGGTGGCGTTGCTTCCGGTTGACTTGGACCTGAGTCCCGCGCAACGCATCGATCAGTTGCTCAACGACGAAGCGTTGCCCGCCGAACAGACGATTCAGCTTTGGCTGGAAAACTCGGCCGGAGCGCTGACGCGGTCCGAGTCTCCGGGCACCGCGGCAACCTTGGGCGCCCGGGGGGCGGTGATTCTCGCCTATCAACCCTGGTTTGGCATCGATACCATGGAGGTGGTGAAACTGGCGTGGAAAGAGGGGATCTTGATCCCGTTGTTCTGCGGCTTGCGAACGACGAAATATTGCCGGGTCGACGGTGTCGATGCGGAGAATGCGCGAAAGATAATCTATCGAGGCGTCTGCCTGTGGACCGTCTCATGTCACCGGCTTTGCCTGCTGCTGAGAATTCCGCTGAGCGAACTGGAGCCACGCAAGGCCAAGCATCTCAAGTTGATCAAAGAGGTTTTTAGTGAGGCTAGGCAACTCATCGACCAAGCGCACGCCTTCGTAGATTTCTACCAGCCGGATTCGATAGTGTTCGCCCAAGGTTATGAGATCAATTCCGCCGTCCTGCGGCAGGTTGCGGTGATGCGCGGATTGCGCGTGGTGGCACTGGAAAACATTTTGCACCGGGGGTTGCTGCTCTGGGAAGACATCTGCGGCATCGCGGTCAACCGCCATCAGGCGAAAAACTATTTCTGGCGTTATCGTGACAGTGTCACGGTCGAGCAGGCGAACGAAACGGCGACGCGTTATTTGTCGTCGATGAAACAGCTGAAGTCGGGTGAACACAGTTCGCCGGTCGCGGGGTTGGCGTGGGGCGAGACGACAACGGGACCGATGATCGTCTACTTGGCTCAGGTGGGGACCGATTCGTCCGTGCTTTTCGGGTCGCGTGACTTTGCCTCGCAAGTCGCAGTCATTGTGGCCCTCGCCGATTATGCGGCGCGCAAGGCGTGCCGTCTCGTGGTCAAGCTGCACCCGAAGGAGAGCCCAGGTTTCGTCGATACGGTCCCCTATTACCGCAATCTGACGGCGGGTTGGCTGGATCGGGACGAGGCCTTTCAAGAGACCAGCCAACGGTTGGCGGGCAACCTCGTGGTCGATCGGGAGAACGAATTCGATACCTACGGATTGATTCAGCAGGCCGATGCGTGTGTCACGATCAACTCTCAGGCCGGGCTCGAGGCGCTGTTGTTCGGCAAGGAGGTCGTCCTGTGCGGCGAGGCTTACTATGGCGGCTTGGGCTTTACCCACGAGGCGAGCGACGGACCGTCGCTGGAATTCGCGCTCGACCGGTTGTTGCGCGACGGACTCGTGCGCAACAAGGACGATGAGTGCCGCAAGTTCTTCCATGTCTTCACGGAGTACTACTGCGTTCCGAAGACCGTTCAGTCCCTTCTGCAGCTGTGCTTCGCGCGCCCGGAATTTCGCCCGGTGTGTGAAGCGGCGGCAGACCCGCTGCGGCCGGACCTGAGCCC
>JAUXOH010000115.1 GCA_030682505.1 Candidatus Didemnitutus sp.
CGGATCGCGACCTCGCTCGCGGGCGAAGCCAAAGAACCCGCGCGGTGGGCCGAAATTCTGCGGCGGAACTGCGCGGAACATCGGGCCGATCTGCTCTGGCTCGCGCCGTGGCTCGCGCGGCCGGTTTCCGCCGGACCCGAAAATCACGACAGGAATCTGCCGCCACCCGATCGCGTGCCCACCCTGCAGACAATCGCGGCCGACGATCCGTCGCTGGCACCGTCGCCCGCGCCAGTCGCGGGAAACACCGAGCTGATGAGCTACCAGCACGCGGCCGCCGACCACGCGCGCGAGCGGCTGGTGGCCTTGGAGGCGCTGGCGGTAAGATGCGAGGAGCTGGCGGCGATGGACTTCGTCTTTCTGTTCAACCCGGCGCGCGACTTGTTTTGCACCGGATTCAACGTCACCGAGCATCGGAGCGAAACCGGTTACTACGACTTGCTGGCTTCGGAGGCGCGGCTGGGCAGTTACGTCGCGATTGCCTTGGGGCAGGTGCCGCAGGACCACTGGTTCTCGCTGGGCCGGCTGCTCGTCGCGTCCCAGGGCGAACCGATCCTCGTTTCGTGGAGCGGCTCGATGTTCGAATACCTGATGCCGCTGTTGGTGATGCCCAACTACGAGAACACCCTGCTCGATCGCACCTGTCGGGCCGCGGTGCGGCAGCAAATCGCCTATGGTGAATCGCGCGATGTGCCCTGGGGCATCTCCGAATCAGGCTACAACCGGACCGACGCTCACCAGACCTACCAATATCGCGCCTTCGGCGTGCCGGGTCTCGGTTTCAAACGCGGCCTGGCGGAGGACTTGGTCATCGCCCCCTACGCCTCCGCGATGGCGTTGATGGTCGCGCCGGTGGCGGCGTGCGAGAATCTGCAGCGCCTCGCGGCCGACGGACGCGCTGGCGCCTACGGCTTCTATGAGGCGGTGGACTACACGCCGGCGCGCCTGCGACCGGGCGAAACCAGCTCCACGGTCCGCTCCTTCATGGCGCATCACCAGGGGATGAGCCTCCTCGCGCTGGACAATCTGCTGCGGGATTTCCCCATGCAGCGGCGTTTCCTGGCGTGTCCGTTGCTCAGGGCGACGGACTTGCTGCTGCAGGAGCGCATGCCGAAGGCGGCGGCGAGCGTGCTCTCCGAGGATTTGCAACTTGAGGAATCGCGGACTTTGGTGGGGCAGGGGGAAAGTGTGCTGCGGGTTTTCACCAATCCCCATTCGGCGGCGCCCGAGGTTCATCTCCTGTCCAACGGACGCTATCATGTCGCCATCACGCACACGGGCGGCGGCTACAGCCAGTGGCGCGATCTCGCGGTGACCCGCTGGCGCGAGGATGCGACGCGCGATTGCTGGGGCACCTTTGTCTACTTGCGCGAACTGGCGCGGGACGACGTTTGGTCCGCGACGTTTCAGCCGACCTTGCGGGCGACCATGGGCGCCGAGGCCATCTTCACCCAGGCCCGCGCGGAGTTCCGGCAGCACCACAACGGCCTCGAAATTCACACCGCCATCAGCGTGTCACCGGAGGACGATGTGGAGTTGCGGCGCATCACGATCACCAACCGCACCCACGTGACGCGCGCCATCGAGCTGACCAGCTACACCGAAGTGGTGCTGGCGCCTGCGGGCGCCGACGACGCCCATCCCGCCTTCAGCAACCTCTTCGTGCAGACAGAGTTTCTTTCCCAATCGTCCGCGTTGCTGTGCACCCGCCGCGCCCGCGCCGCAGAGGAAAACCCGCCCTGGTTCCTGCAGCTGATGGTGAGCCAGGGCGGCGAACAAGGAACTCTCTCCTGCGAAACGGATCGGGCCCGATTTGTCGGCCGCAACGGTACGCTCGCGAATCCCGCAGCGATGCAGGGCGCGGAGTCGCTGTCGAACACGGTCGGCTCCGTCCTCGATCCCATCGCGTCCCTCCGTCGGATCGTGACGGTGCGAGCCAACGAATCGATCATGGTGGATCTCGTGCAGGGGGCGACGGAGAACCGGGAAGCGGCGTTGGCCCTGGTGGAGAAATACCAAAGCACGCGCATGGCCGATCGCGCCCTCGACCTCGCGTGGACCCACAGCCAGGTGGCGTTGCGCCAGCTCAACGCCACCGAATCCGAGGCCCAACTCTACGGCCGGTTGGCGAGCGCGCTGATTTACGCCGACCCGGCCCGGCGCGCCAGCGCCGCCATCTTGCGGACCAATCGCCGCGGCCAGAGCGGCCTCTGGAGCTACGGCATCTCGGGCGACGCGCCCCTTGTCCTCCTCAGCATCGGCGACAGCACCAGGATTGAAATCGTCCGGCAACTGATCCTGGCGCACCGGTACTGGCGACTGAAGGGACTGACGGTCGAGCTGGTGATCCTGATTGAGGACGTGTCGGTTTACCGGCAGTCACTGCACGACCAGATCACCGGATTGATCGATGCAGGCAGCGAGACTTCCCTGCTCGACCAGCCGGGTGGCATCTTCGTCCGGCGCCTCGAACAAATCCCCCACGAGGATCGCGTGCTGCTGCAATCCGTGGCGCGCATCGTCCTCGACGACGAAAGGGGAACCCTTGCGCAGCAACTTGAGCACCGGAGCGTGCTCGACCCGGTGATCCCGGCGCTGGTGCCCAGCCGCTCCACGTTGCCCGAACCCCTGCGGCCGCTCCCTCCGCGGGACCTGATTTTTCAAAATGGCCTCGGCGGTTTCACGCGCGACGGTCACGAATACGTCATCACGCTCCAGCCCGGCCAGACGACGCCGGCGCCGTGGGTCAACGTGCTCGCCAACCCGACGTTTGGCACGGTCGTGTCGGAAAGCGGCAGCGCCTACACTTGGGTCGAGAATTCCCACGAATTCCGCCTGACCCCGTGGAGCAACGATCCGGTGCGGGACACGACCGGCGAGGCCCTCTATATCCGCGATGAGCAGACCGGACGCTTCTGGTCGCCGACCCCCGGGCCCGCCCGCGGCACCACGCCCTATGTCATCCGCCACGGCTTCGGTTACACCGTTTTCGAGCACACCGAAGAGGGTCTCACGTCCGAGCTGTGGGTCTATGTCGCGATGGACGCGCCGGTGAAATTCACGGTCTTGAAATTGCGCAATCTTTCGGGCCGCCCGCGCCGCGTGTCCGTCACCGGCTATTGGGAATGGGTGCTCGGCGACCTCCGGCAAAAAAACCTGTTGCACGTGCAAACCGAGGTCGACCTCAAGACCGGCGCGCTGCTGGCGCGCAATCACTACAACACCGAGTTTCCCGATCGCATCGCGTTCGTCGACGTGACCGACACGACGCGCCGGCTCACCGGCGATCGCAAGGAATTCATCGGCCGGAACGGCAGCCTCGACCAGCCCGCCGCGATGAAACGCACGCGCCTTTCCGGCAAGACCGGAGCCGGCCTCGATCCCTGCGGGGCGTTGCAGGTCGCCTTCGATCTGGCGGACGGGCAGGAGCGGCAGACGAGTTTCCGCCTTGGGGTCGGCCGCAGCCCCGCCGACGTGCAAAACCTGGTCCAGCGCTTCCGACGCGCGGACGCCAGTCGCAGCGCGCTCGAGGGCGTCTGGGCGTATTGGAACCGGACGCTGGGCGCGGTGAACGTCGACACGCCCGATCCGGCCGTGAACATCATGGCAAACGGGTGGCTGCTCTATCAGACCCTGAGTTGCCGGCTCTGGGGCCGGACGGGATTCTACCAGTCCGGTGGCGCGTTTGGCTTCCGCGACCAGTTGCAGGACGTGATGGCGCTGGTGCATGCCGAGCCGGCGCTCACCCGGGCGCACCTGCTCCGGGCCGCCGCCCACCAGTTCCGCGAAGGCGACGTGCAGCATTGGTGGCATCCGCCGGCCGGCCGGGGCGTGCGCACGCATTTCTCCGACGATTTTCTGTGGCTGCCTTTCGTGACGTGTCACTACGTCAGGTGTGTCGCGGACACCGGCGTGCTGGACGAGAAAATTTCCTTCCTCACCGGCCGGGAGCTCAAACCGGATGAAGAGGCGTTTTACGACCAGCCCGGCCGTTCCGAGGAATCGGCCACGCTTTACCAGCATTGCGTGCGCGCCATCGAGCGCGGCCTGAAGTTCGGCGAACACGGGTTGCCGCTCATGGGCTGCGGCGATTGGAACGACGGCATGAATCGCGTCGGTCACGAAGGCCGCGGCGAGAGCGTGTGGCTGGCGTTTTTCCTCTACGATGTGCTCATCCAGTTCGCCGCTCTCGCCCGCGAGCGGCGCGACGACGCTTTTGCCGATCGCTGCCTCGCGCAGGCGCAGACCCTGCAGGACAACATCGAGGAGCACGCCTGGGATGGCGCGTGGTATCGCCGCGCTTGGTTCGACAACGGCGAATTGCTCGGCTCCCACGCCAGTCCCGCCTGCCAGATCGATTCCCTGCCGCAAACCTGGTCCGTGATCAGTGGTGCCGGTGATCCGGAGCGCTCGCGCCAGGCGATGCAATCCGTCGACCAGCGCCTCGTCCGCCGCGAGGCCGGGCTCATTCAGCTGTTCGATCCGCCGTTCGACAAAACCAAGCTCAATCCCGGTTACATCAAGGGCTACATCCCCGGCGTGCGCGAGAACGGCGGCCAATACACGCACGGCGCGATCTGGACCGCGATGGCCTTCGCGCTCATGGGCGAAAACGAACGCGCGTGGGAACTCTTCACGCTGCTCAATCCCGTTCATCACGGGGCAACACCCGGGAAGATCGCCACCTACAAGGTTGAGCCCTACGTCGTGGCCGCGGACGTCTATTCGCTTGCGCCGCACACGGGCCGTGGCGGCTGGACGTGGTATACGGGTTCGGCCGGCTGGATGTATCGGTTGCTGGTTGAAACCCTGCTGGGCGTGAACCGGGAGGGCGATCAACTGCGACTCGAGCCGCGCCTGCCCAAGGGTTGGGCATCCTACAAGATCCACTATCGCTACCGGCAGACGGTCTATCACATCACGATCACGCAGCTCGCCGCTGACTCAGATCAGGCGAACCGGCTCTTGCAGGATGGACAGGAGCTAGCCGGAACGACCCTTTCCCTCCGCGACGACCAGCGGGAGCATTTCGCCGAGCTGCACATCCGCTGACCAATGAAATCCGCCCCGCCTTGCGTCCTGACCCTCAACGGTGGCTCCTCGAGCATCCGGTTTGCCGTGTATGAGACCGGCCCCGTCCTGCGGCTGCGCCTCGCGGGGAAAGTTGATCGCATCGGTTCGCGCGGCACGAACCTGACCGCCACTCATCCGGCGGAAAAACCGCCGGTCGCCCGTCCGTTCCGTGCCTCCGCTCATCGCACCGTCGCCGGGTTCTTGCTGGACTGGCTCGGGCAGCAGGCGGT
>JAUXOH010000116.1 GCA_030682505.1 Candidatus Didemnitutus sp.
CATCGATCAGCAGGGTGTCACCCGGCAGTTCCGCCAGAGGCTGGAGGGGGGGCTTGGGAATATAATCCTCCAGAATGGCGAACAGGACCGGGTCAAGGTCGGCGGGGTCGCCACTGGCCTGAAACCGCGCGAACGCCGCGCGTGCCTCGGCGGGCAGGTGTCTGATGCTCTCCTCTTGATGGCTGGAAGCAGCAGCGGAGGATAAGGCGGATGGTTTCATGGGGACGACACGGATGAGGCAAGGAGGCGGAGCGGGGCTGCAAGGTCAGATCTTCACCGCAGTATATTCACTGAAGAGGCCGAGGACAACTTTGCGCTTCACGGCGGAGAGACCGGTCAAGTGCAGGGCCGCGAGGACCGTGGCGGGTGGCACGCAGGCATCCATGGTTTCCCAATAGTAGCGCATCATGTCGCGCGCTTCGTTGCTGCGGGTGAACACCCAGGTGAGAAACGGATAGATCCGGCCGAAATAGAGTCGGAACAAGAAAGCGGAAATGCGGCCGGTGGGTTTGGTGATCTCGAGAATCAGCAGCTTGCCGCCGGGTTTGAGGACGCGGTGGAATTCGCAAAAGGTGTCCTCCAGACTCGTCACATGCCGCAGGGCGTAACCCATGGTGAGGAAATCGAAGGTATTGTCGGCGAGCGGCATTGCTTCCGCCCGACCCTGCACGAAGTGCGCCGACAGTTTGGTCCGGGCGACGGCCAGCATGCCGGCGCTGGGATCGAGGCAGGTGATGTGGTCCGCGGTCTCGAGAATTTTGGCGGCTTCGAGCGCCACGAGCCCGGTGCCGCAAGCGACATCGAGCAAATGATCCTTCGGGCGCAGGCCGTGCTGCCGCAGCGTCCAGAGACGGTAGGAGGCTCCGGTACGGAGGAAACCCCAGTCCACCACGGTATCGTAATGTTTCGCGCCGTGGTCGAAGAGCCTGTTGACGAAGGCCGGCTTCGCCTCGGCGGTGGCGTAGCGGTCGGCCAGAGTAGGGTGGGGAAGCATGGGGATTGGGGATGAGCGGCGCGCCAGCGACAGTTCAAGAGGGACAAGCTCGTCATTCACCCGATTAGCTTAACAGGGATTCTTCACCGCGGGCATGGGGTGAAACCCAACCCTGCCCACCGGATCGCAAGGACGCTGGCAGTTGCCCCGGGGCGGCAACAAAACGCCCGCGCCTAGCGGACGCGGCGGGTCGTAGCCTAGCCATGGTTCGACCGGAACACCGCGGCTGGGGTCGTTGACGCCGTGGTCGTGATAAAATGGTTCGGTGCGGGCGAAAGCAGGACGGAAGACGGCTCGGAAGCGCGGCCCGAGAAAACGCCAAAGACGCCGAAACTGAGGAAGCTGGGAACGAGCAACCCGACGGTCGGAGCGGAGTCGGAAAGTGACGGCTGATCCTGAACGACTGAATTCATGGATCGAATCCTACGCGACCTTCCGTTGCAGCGCTATGGGGCATTACCCCACTGGAGGTGATGGGCGGCCGGTGTTGATCTGGAGCGCAAACCACCGGCCGGGAAGGCAGGCGAACACCCCATGGCGGGGGTCGCAGCGGAGGGCTACCTTGCGGGGATGAATTCATCGCTTAAACGCTCTGCCCTGCTCCTGCTCTCCGTCGTGCTTTTCACTCTCGCCTCCACCGGCTGCCAGACCTCCAAGGGATTCGGCAAGGACGTGGAAAAGCTCGGGGAAAACATTCAGGAAAAATCCAAGTAAGCTCCCGCCGCGGGGAACTTTTCCCTTCAGCGTGCGGACGCTGCCCGAGACCGCCGCTTCAGCAGCGGCGGATTTTTTTGCAGCGGCAAACGGCGGGTGAAACCGCCGCCGGTTATCTTTTCGACGGGGATTTCAGCAGCTGCGAAATTTCTTTTTCTGCTTTCGCCAGTTTCACCTGCAATTCCTCGGCCAGGAGAGTGGATTGGTTGAGCTTCGCCTGGAGTTCGGCGGTGTCTGACTTGGCCTTGTTCAACTGCGTCAGCATCACGGCAGTCTGGGTCCGAGCCAATTCCACTTCGCCTTGGTGCTTGAGGGCGGCAACCTTGGCCTCCTCCATCTGCAATTGAAAGTCGGTCGCGGTCACCCGGGACTTGTCCAACAGGACCTGGGTCGCGGCGGCGGCGGCGTTTCCTTTGGCCAATTCGTTTTTGCTCTGCCCGGATTCAACCTTGGCCTCGTCTGTTTGTTTCTGCAGGAGGGCGGTGGCGGCCTTGTTCTCATCCAAGCGCGCCTGCATTTGGACCACGGCGGCTTCGGCTTGGTTCGTCCGGTTGCCATTTTCCATGATCGTTCTCTCCCGGGAGTTCACCTTGCCCCACAAGACGAGGGTGCCAATGAAGAAGATCGCGGCGAGAATACCCAAAACCAGAGACAGGATGGGGCTTTTTTCCGGAGGAGGAACCGGCGTGCCGGCCGCGGCTGCGCCTGGCTTATTCTTCGCGCGGGTGTCGCCGGAGTCGGGATTCCGGATCTTGGTGAAGGTGCCGGGGTTTGGTGAATTTCCCGGGGCAGCCTCGGGGGAACCATTCGCGGGGGTGGAGACGGGTGCTTCGGACATGATGAAGCGACGCTACACTGCGGAGCGGGCGGGTGCTATGGGGTGTTACCCGAGCGTGGAAAACGCAGCGCAGACATGGGCGTCAGTTTTGCCGGTGGTCGTTCTTCCGCTCCTCGTCCTTGTCCTTTTTGCCCTTCTTCTTCTTGTCGGGCTTTTTGTCCTCAGAGTGGTGCTTCTGGTCGTCGTTGGCTTTGCCCGGTGGCTGCCAATTCTTGGGGTAGTTCTGCATCACCCTGGCATGATGGTGCTCCGGCGAGTCGCGAAAATCCACCCGCACCGACGGTGCCGCCAGCAGCACGCTCAGGGTGATTCCCCGGGGTTCGGGCCGCCGGACCCACGCGTTGCCGTCGAGATAGACGTATTCGCGGCGACTGCGGCTGTAGTAGACCTCGTAGCCCGGGTAGTAGTCATAGTCGTCCTGAAAGACCACGACCGTTTGCGTGTGGCCGGTCCGGTGGCCCCGATGAC
>JAUXOH010000121.1 GCA_030682505.1 Candidatus Didemnitutus sp.
GTCATCGGCGCAGGAATTGAAATAGGCTCCCTGCTGTGCATCCCAAAACAAATCATCCATCTTCGTCTGCAGACGCTCCGCCCACTGCAGCCAGCGGATGTCAAAACCCGCCTCGTAGAGGTCGAGCAGGCCCTGGATCAAGTAAGCATAGTCCTCGGCAAAACCGGGAATATTGCTCCGGCTCTCCCGCCAGGTGCGGTAAAGCACGCCAGCCGCGTCATCCCAAAGCTCGCGGTGCAGAAATTCCGCCGCGCGGGTGGCGGCGCGCAAATGGGGCGCCGGGTCGCTCCTGTCGTCGGCCAGCACCTGGTGTCCCTTGGCCAAGGCGGAGATCATCAATCCATTCCAAGCGGTGATGACCTTGTCGTCGAGGTGTGGCCGCGGACGCGAGCTGCGCACGGCACGCAACGTCTCGAAGCACGCGAGCAACTTCTCCACTGCCACACCGGGCTCAAGTTTGAACATGGCCGCGGTTTGCGCCAACGGGCGCTGTTGCTGCAGCACGTTCTTGCCGGTGAATTCGTGCTGCGGATCCTGTTCGACGTTGCCGCCCGCCTTCACCCCGAAGTGGGAACAGAAGAAGGCTGCCTCCGCGCCGAGGGCGTGATCAAGCTCGTCCTTCGTCCAGACATAAAACGCGCCCTCGGCATGCTCGGGTTGGCCGTGGGTAAGCAGGGAGTCGGCGTCTTCGGCGGAGTAGAACCCGCCATGCGGACCGGTGAGGTCGCGTTGCACGTAGCCGAAAATGTCGCGCGCCACCCAGCCGTAAACCTCGCTGCCGGTTGCCTGCTGGGCCTCGAGATAGTTGAAAGCGATCTGCGCTTGGTCGTAGAGCATCTTCTCGAAGTGCGGCACGTGCCACGAGGCATCGACTGAATAGCGGTGAAACCCACCGGCAACCGGGTCATGGATCCCGCCGCCAGCCATGCGTTGCAGCGTCTGGGTCGCCATCTTGATCGCTTCGAGGCCCGCCTCGGATTGCGGGCCCTGAATGGCCGCCACCCGGAAAAGGAAATTGAGGGTGGAGGCGCGCGGAAACTTGGGCGCATGGCCAAAGCCGCCGCGCACGGGGTCGTGCGCCTCGTAGAAATACTGGAAGCAGCGGTCGAAGGCCGCGCCGGCGACCTCATGCAGCGGCGCCTCGACAGGTTCGTCCGGCTTGATTTCGCGCGCCGGGCCTTCCTTCGCGTAGCGTTGCAGGGCCTGCGTCGCCGCCACGGCACCGGATTCGAGCTTTTCGCGGTCCTCTTTCCAGTGGCGGGTGATCGCGTTGAGCATCGTGGCAAAGCCCGGGCGACCTCCGCGATCCTCCGGGGGAAAATAGGTGCCCCCGAAGAACGGATTCCCTTCCGGCGTCAGCCAAACACTCATCGGCCAGCCGCCGTGCCCGGTGGTTTGTTGCACGTAGGTCATGTAGACGCGGTCGAGATCGGGTCGCTCTTCGCGGTCGACCTTGATCGAGACGAAATCGCGATTGAGCACGGCGGCCGTGGCTTCGTGCTCAAACGATTCATGCGCCATCACATGGCACCAATGGCAGGTTGAATAGCCGATGCTGAGGAACACGGGTTTCTGTTCGGCGCGGGCCTTGGCAAAGGCCTCGACTCCCCACGGCATCCAGTCGACCGGATTGTCCGCATGTTGGCGGAGGTAGGGGGATTTCTCGTCGGCTAGTCGGTTGGGCATGGAGTGAGGCAAACCCGCCGGAAGTTGAATGCAACCCCGCGGTTTCCGGCTCGTCAAAGGCCCGTCGGGCGTAGCACGTTCATCACCTCCCGTTGCACTTCGCCGTCCTTACCACCTTCATTTTCGCGGCGTCCTCGATCCTGGCGCAGAAGAGCCAGCGCGCCGTCGGTCCGGCCCGCGCCAATCTCGGCCGCTTGTTGATCGGCCTGCTGTTTCTCGGTGTCTGGGCATATGGGTTCGGCCGGGGTCACGGGGGGCCGGCGTTCTCGACGTTCTTTTGGAGCGGGTTGATCGGCATCGGACTCGGCGACCTCGCTTTCTTCGGCGCGTTGCCGTTCCTCGGTTCGCGCCTGACCATCACCATCAACCAGTGCGTCAGCGTGCCCGTCGCGATCGCCATCGAATGGCTGTGGTTGGACACCCGCCTGACGATGGCCCAGTTTGCCTGCATCGGGGTGATCTTGGCGGGGATTGTGGTCGCGTTGGTTCCAACCAAGAAGGACCCGCCCAAAGTGCGCGTGCGGCCGATCGGGATCCTGCTCGGGCTGGCCGCCGCAACCGGTCAGGGCATCGGAGCCGTCATGAGCCGCCGGGGATTCGAGATTGCCACAACGGCCGGCACCAACCTCGACGGCCTCACGGCAGCGTATCAGCGGCTCCTCGGTGGCATTGTGGTCACGGTGATCTGGTTCGGCGTGCTCGCGTGGCTCCGGAGGCACCAGCCCAAGACCCCCGCGCCCTCGCCCCGGGCTCATGGTTGGGTTTTCGCCCACGCGATGGCGGGTCCCGTGCTGGGCATGGGCACGTTTCAACTCGCCCTTGCCACCTCGCCGAGCGGCCTGGTATTACCGATTACGGCTTGTGCACCGCTGGCCGTGATACCGATGGCCTATTGGTTCGAGGGAGAGCGTCCGTCGAAGCGTTCCCTCGCCGGCGGAGCGCTCGCGGTGGTCGGAGCCGTGGGATTGTTGCTGGTGCGATAATTCCGTAAGCTCATGCCCTCCAATCAGGCGGACCCGTCCGTGGTCGCACGGAAACCCTGAGTTTTGACCCGGGAACAGTGCGCGATTGACGACGGCGTGCGCGGGCTGCTCACTCATGGGTTCTCCATGCTGACCATTGCCGATGTAGCGAAGTCCTACGGCACCCGTGAACTATTTTCCGAGGTGTCGCTTTTTGTTGCGCGCACCGACCGCTACGGCCTGGTCGGCCCCAACGGAGCGGGCAAGTCGACCCTCTTTAACCTCATTCTGGGCGAGGAATCACCCGATGAAGGCACCATCGAGTGGGAACGCGGCGCCGACTTCGGCTACCTGCCCCAGGAAAGCGCCCCGGTCGGCGAAGAATCAATTCTCTCCATTGCCACGAGCGGGAAGAAGCTGATGCCCGAAGATGACGACGACTACGACATCGATTGGACGCTGGAACCGCGGGCCAAGAAGATCCTCTCCGGCCTCGGCTTTCGCGAAAGCGATCACGACAAGCAGGCCAAGTCCTTCTCTGGTGGCTGGGTCATGCGCGCACACTTGGCGCGACTCCTCGTCAGCGAGCCCGCTCTACTGCTGCTCGACGAGCCGACCAATCACCTCGATCTCGAGGCCCTGCTCTGGTTTCAGGACTATCTCACGCGTTACCCCGGTGGTTTGCTCGTGGTCTCGCACGATCGCGAATTCCTGAACATTCTTTGTACCGGCATCCTGGAACTGCGCGGGGGCACGCTCAATCGCTACACCGGCAACTACGACGATTACCTGAACGAAAAAGACGCCCGCAAAGACCAGCAGGCGGCGTTGTTCAAGAACCAGCAACGCGAGATCGCCCACCTGCAGAAGTTCGTCGACCGCTTCGGGGCCAAGGCCTCGATGGCCTCGCGCGCCAAGTCGAAGGAAAAGCAGATCAACCGCCTGAAGGACGTCGCCGTCGAGGAGCCGTGGGAAGACCTCAAGCGCATCAACTTCCGCTTTCCCCAGCCGCCCCGCTCCGGACTGAAGGTCGTCAATCTTACGAATGTTGACCAAGCCTACGGCGACCACGTCGTTTACCGGGGACTGAACTTCGAGGCCGAGCGCGGTCAGAAAATGGTGCTCGTCGGCCCCAATGGCTCCGGCAAATCCACTCTGCTCAAGATTCTCGCCGACGTGATCCCGATTCAGGGCGGCCAACGCGAGCTTGGGAGCAACGTCGTGCCGGGTTACTTTGCCCAGAATCGCGCCGACAACCTGCACCTCGACCTCACGGTCTTCGAGAACGTGATGGAGCTTCGCACGGCCGAGAACCAACTCACCGAGCAACAGGCCCGCGCCGTGCTCGGCGGCTTCCTTTTCCGCAAGGACGACGTCCACAAGAAGGTCGCCGTCCTCTCCGGTGGCGAAAAATCCCGCCTCGCCCTCGCCCGCCTGCTGGTCAACCCGCCGAACCTTCTCCTGATGGACGAGCCCACGACGCACCTCGACATCCCGTCGATCGATGCGCTCGTCAACGCCCTCAAGCAATACGAAGGCACCTTCATTTTCATCAGCCACGATGTGTATTTCATCAAGGCGCTGGCGGAAACCGTGCTCCACGTCCATTCTGGGCGGCTGACGCCCTATGCCGGGAGCTACGACTACTACCTTGAGAAATCACGAGCCACGAACGCGCGGGCGGCGTTGACGGCCGGCTTCACCGATGCCCGCCCCCCCCAAGGCAAACCCGGCGCGACCGCTGCGGTCGCGGCAGCCAAGACGAAACCGAGTGCCGCCGACATCAAGAAGCTCCGGATCGAAGTCGGCAAATTTGAGCAACGCGTCAGCGAACTCGAGACCAAGCAAAACGAGCTGACCGCCGAACTCGAGAAGCCCGAAACCTACACGCAGGCTGGCAGCGCCCAGCACCTGAATCGGGAGCTCAGCACCACGGTCGATCTCCTGCACGCGGCGACGGTGGAATGGGAAAAAGCGGCCACTCGCCTCACCGAGATGGAAAACGCCGCTTCCTGATCCGACCGGTCGGTCGCCGGTCATCCCGTCCGACTGGCGGGAGGGTTGCTTGCCTCGTCAGCCCGGTCCAACGACCCGCTTGGAACTGAAGAGGAAGAAGTTTTTCGCCGACTGCATCCTCCGGGCATCGATCTTGTTCGGGGCCGGAAAGGAATTGGCCTTCTGCCTCGCTTCGAGCGTTTGGACCCAGGCTTCGCGCTGGTCGAGCTCCGCCGACCGTTTCGCGCACAGCGCCTGCTCCTCCCGCACGATCAAGCGCTCATCGGTCAGGGCCCGGCGCTCGGCCTCGAGCAGCGCGCGCTGACGCGACAATTTCTCGCGGTCGATCTCGATTTCCACGCGCCCATCTGGCACGGGCGCAAGTTTGACAATTTCCGTCTGAGCCCGACGGAGACGGTTTTCGTAACTGCGAAGATTTTCTTCCTGCACCCGCATGGTCTCCATGTCGGCGTGGATTTGTTCGCGCAGCTTTTCCAGCTCGGAAATTTCGGCCCGAAGATTATCAGATTCAGAGGGACTGTCGGTAGGAGTGATCATGGCGTTGTCGGGGTGACGACGCCAACATAGCGGAGAAGTTGCCTCTTGGCCATGGCTCGAGCCGGCATTTACCGCGGGTTTACCAACGGGAATCTGATTTCACAAATGGTTCGCAACCAAGTGGGTCGGTCAGGCCCGGAACATCACGTCTTCGCGATTGAACATCTTCACCGCGAGACCGAGGGCGACGGCGGCATAGACACACGAAGAGCCAAAAATCAGCGCGATATACTGCCAATGCCAGACGCCCGAGAGCATCTCCTTGCAGACGAGGGAGAGATTGAGAATCGGAATCAGGGCCGTCTTCGCGCTCAGTTCGATGCCGGGCAGGATGCCGACAACCGCCGGCAAAATGACGATGATGATGAGGGGCGAGACGTAGCTCTGCGCCTCCTTGTAGCTCTTGGCGAAAAGCGAAACGGTGAGCAGCACCGCCGCGAACAACACGGCGATCGGAGCGGTCATCGCAAAGACGCCCAAGATTCCGACGGGATCAATCGTCGGCAGAAACGAAGCGGCGGCGGCACCCTTGGTCTCGGCGGCCATCTGCGCCGCAGCCGTGCCCTGGCTGCCGGAAAAGAGGCTGCCACCGAGCATGACACTGACGCCCATGGAAACCAAGGAGAGCACCATCGTGGCAATCGACGCGGTGAGCACCATGAAGAACTTTCCGAGCACGATGTTCAGACGATTAACCGGACTGCAAAGCAGCGTCTCCATCGTGCCCCGCTCCTTCTCGCCGGCCGTGAGGTCCATCGCCGGATACATCGCGCCGGTGAAGCAGAGGATGATGATGATGTAGGGGACAAAGCCGCCGATGAGATTGCCGCCCACCTTTTCGGGCGGAGCGACATTCTGCCGTTTGACTTCAAAGGGTTTCACGAGGTCTCCCGTCAGGCCGCGGTCGGCCAAGCGGGCTTCGACCGTCTTGTCGCGCAAATCCCGGAAGAACCGTTCGACGGCGCCGACCCCAATGCCAGACTTCAACTCACCCTCATAATAGTAGAGGTTGACGACCATCGGGGCACCGTCCTTCAGCGCGGCCTCAAAGCCGGCCGGAATCTCCACTGCCAAGCGGATCTTTTTGTTCGAGATCAACTGCTTGTAGTCGCCGGTGTCGGCCACCACGCGAAAGCGTTTGTCAGCTTCGAGCGACTGCACGATGCCCGGAGAGTCGGCTCCGCCGATAACCACGACACTCGTCGCCTCGTCGCGGGCCTGCTTGATGACCTTGGTCATGATGAAGCCGACCCCGAAGACGATGGCGGGCATCACCAAGGTTGGCACCACGATCATCGAGATCAGGGTGCGGCGGTCACGGAGTGAGTCGCGCAGTTCTTTGAAATAGACCGTGAGAATGTGTTTCCAGTTCATGGGAGGCGGTTCTCAGGCGGCGTTGACTTCGGCCTCGCCGCCGACGGCTTTGACAAAAACTTCTTCCAAATCGCGTTCGCGATAACGCTCCTGAAGTTGCGCGAGGGTGCCCTCCGCCGTCAACCGGCCATTGTGGATGATCCCGATTGTATCGCAGAGCTTCTCCACTTCGCTCATGACATGCGTGGAATAAATGACGGTCTTGCCACGATTGCGGCACTCGCGGACGAACTTGACGATCGAACGCGCCGTCATCACGTCGAGCCCGAGGGTCGGTTCGTCGAAGATCATCACCGCCGGATCGTGAATCAGGGTGCGGGCGATGGAGGTCTTCTGTTTCATGCCGGTCGAGAATTTGTCGCACCGCCGATCAAGGAAATCATGCATCCCGAGCTCGTCCGCCAGACCCTTGAGCCGGGCGCGGATCGCATCGTCGCTCATCCCATTCAAGCGGCCAAAGTAGGCGATCATCTCTCGCGCGGTCAGCCGTCCGTAAAGCGCGGTGCTGGCCGCGAGAAACCCGACGTTGGCGCGCACGGCTTCCGGTTCGCTGCCGACATCGTAGCCGGCCACCTTGGCCGAGCCGCTCGTGGGCTTGAGCAGGGTGGCGAGCAGGCGCAGCGTCGTCGTCTTGCCGGCACCATTGGCCCCAAGCAACCCGTAGATTTGGCCTGGTTGGCAAGTGAAGGAGACGTCGTCAACCGCGGAAATCACGCCGCGCTTCTTGTCTTTGAAGGTCTTGGTCAGGTGGTGTGCCTCAATCATGGTAGGAGAGTCAGGGGGTTTTGTGCCAACCGATCAATCGCCGCGCTGCTTGAACAGGGTGATCGCCCAAAGGCCCACGCCGACCCCGGCGCCGACGGCAAGGCCGTTGGAAGCGGTCACGGCCAAACCGACACCCAACGGCAGAGCGAACCTCGCGGCGCGGAGACAGAAGCGGTTCATCGCAATACTAGAGGCTCATCCGTTCCCGGAAGTCCTGCGCCTGGCGACGGGAGAGTTCGACCTTGATCCCGCCTTTGAGCTGCACGAGGAGGCCCCCGCTGAACCACGGCTCAATGCCCTCGACCCACGCCAGATTGATCACCTGCTTGCGATTGGCGCGGAAGAAATGCTTCGGATCGAGGCGTTCCTCCATCGCGGTCAGGGAACGGAAAAGCTGGGGTTTGTTGTCGTCGAAATGGACCCGCGTGTAATTGCCCTCGGACTCCAGCAACCGGATGTTCTTCACGGGAACGAACCAGCAATTGTCACCTTCACGGACAAAGACCTTGTCGTCCAGTGTCAGGCGGGTGCGGATAGCACTTTCGCCGGTGCTTCCACCATCGCTCTCGACTGGCCCCCGCAGGCGCAGCTTTTCCAGGGCGGCCCCGAGGCGGCTGGGATCCACGGGTTTGAGCAGGTAATCGATCGCGTTAAATTCAAAGGCCTTCACCGCGAACTCATCGTAGGCCGTGGCAAAAATCACCAAAGGCAGCGGAAAATCGAGCTGCTCGAGCAAACTGAAGCCGTCGGCTCCGGGCATTTGCACATCGAGAAAGAGCAGCTCGGGTTTGAGCGCCGCGATTTTTCCCTTCGCGTCCTCGGCATCGACGGCCTCGCCGACGATTTCAATGTCGTCGTGCGCCGCCAGGAGTCGGCGGAGTTCGTTGCGCGCCAGGCGCTCATCGTCAATCAGCAGGACTTTCATTTGGGTGCGCCCACAGGAATCGTGGCCTCAGCCGTGACGCAACCCACGGGTTTCGCCACCAAGGTGAGTTTCGCTCGATCACCGAAGAGCAGTTTGAGCCGCTCGGAAGCATTGCGCAAACCGACCCCCGTGGACGAACCCGCCATGGCCGCCGCGTTGCTCACCGGCGCGGTCAAATCGCCGGGATTGGTGACGCGAAGACAAAGGGCGTCGTCGCGGAATTGGGCCGCAATCGTGATTTCACCGCCGTCGCGCCGCGTGGAGATGCCGTATTTCACCGCGTTCTCGACCAACGTCTGCAAAAGCATGGGCGGCAGATGAAGAGCGCGCACTTCGCCCCCAATCTCCCACTTCACCCGCAGTCGGTTTTCGTGCCGGATCTGCTCGAGGGCAAGGTAGTCCTCCACAATGCGCAGCTCTTCATCAAACGAGACCGTCTCGAGCTGTCCCGACTGGAGGGAATAGCGGAGCATGTTCGCCAAGCGGGTGACCGACTCGCGTGCCTTGGGGGCATCCTCGTCGATCAGCGCCCGGAGACTGTTGAGCGAATTGAAGAGAAAGTGCGGGTTGACCTGCGACTTCAAGGCCCGGAGTTCGGCTTCCTTCACGCTCGCGGCGAGCCTCAATTGCTCAACCTGCAAGCGCTGCAGCCGCTCAAAGACGTGATAGAAAAAATAGATGCACAACCAACCGACCATCATGATCGAACCGTTCAAAAAGCTGATCGAAAGCAAGGCGACCGGATGAATATTCTTCGGCCAGGCATCCCGGAGCACACCATAGGAGTAACCATAACCGAAGATACTCCACATGAGCGAGAGCAGGACCGCCATCGCGATGATGCGCGGCAGCAACTTGCGCCAGCTGTATTCTTTCCAGCCCCAACGCGTAATCGGACCTCGCGCGAAATGGGTCAACAAGAGTCCCGAGGCCACCACGATTGCGATCCGGGAAACAATATCCGCCGACGACCGGCCGGCTGCGGACGAATCGAACAGCTTGATAAACAACAACTGCGTCAGCAGAAAGAATCCCCACCCTGCACTTTGGCCCAGCACGTAGAGCCGGCCTTTGGCTCGCCGCAGCTTGGCTTGGGTGTCGAGGGGAACCGCATTCATGACCGTGGCGGAGCGAACCACGCCTGCTGCACCCGGTGCAAGACTGTCCCGGCGGGCAAAGGCGGCGGTGGCAACTGAAGGCATGGGCCAAAACTACGGGCCGATCCCTCCGACGCGCGGTGCAAAATGACAGACGGTCACGGAAGTCGATAAGCGGCGCGAACTGCGCAACCACGGCTCGGCGCTGCAAAATCCGGTCAATCTTTGCCGACCCTTCACCGGTGCGGAAATTTGGAGTGCATTGCCCCACCCGCTTCCTAAGTTAGCCGGGTGTCACCTCGTGTCGTAGTTGTCGGCAGTTTCATGCAGGACCTCGCGTTCTTTGCCCGCAATTTCCCCAAACCCGGTGAGACCATCGTGGGTGACTTCCGGCCCGGCCCCGGGGGAAAGGGATTCAACCAAGCGGTCGCCGCGACGCGGGCTGGCGCCGCCACCCTGTTCATCGGCGCCGTGGGTCGAGACGCGTTTGGTGCCGGCGCAAAAAAATTCGCGAGCAAGATCGGGCTCCGTGCGACGTTCATTGAGAAGCCGAAGCACGCCACCGGCGCGGCGGCCATTACGATCAATGGTGCCGGCCAAAACCACATCGTGATCTCCCTTGGGGCCAATCTCGCCCTGCAAAAAAAAGACGTGCCGACCGAACCTCTCGCGTCGGCGCAGGTCGTCGTCTGTCAGGGTGAATCCGATGACCGCACCGTAGCGCACGTGCTGAGGACCGCGCGCAAAGCCGGTGCCATCACCGTGCTCAATCCCGCGCCGCTGCGCGCCGATTTTGACAGCGCGGCTCTGCGTCACACCGACGTCCTGATCCCAAATGAATCCGAGTTCGTCGCGCTCATGAAGATGCACGCCGGCTGCACCGCCCTGCTGCGCTCCGCCACCTATCGCGAGCACGGCGAATTCAACGAGGCGGTGCTCCACGCCCTCAAGCCCGAGGCCCTTCACCGTCTCTGTCGCTGCCTGCAGGTGCCGGTCGTGATTCTGACCCTCGGCGCCCGGGGTTGTTTCGTTTCGCAGCCGGACGCTTTTTCGCGCATGCAGGCCCATCCGGTGGAGGTGGTTGACTCAACCGGCGCAGGCGACGCGTTCGTCGGTGGCTTTGCCGCAGGGATGGTGAGATTCAAGCGCGACATTGTGGCCGCCGCCGATTTTGCCAACGCCGTCGCCGCCCTGGCGGTGATGCAGCCGGGCACGGCCGAGGCCATGCCCAACACGCGGGAGATCGCCCGTTTTCGCCGCGAGCGGGCCCACGCCTAGCGGTCGACCCAAGCGGCGCAACCCGCCGCGCTCAAGCTTCGCCGGGCTGGAACAGGGCGGCCACCGCACCCGCCGGATCCTGAATGACGGCCATCCGCCCGCCGCTCATTTCGCGTTCGGGTGCGATCACTTTCCCACCGCACTTCGCGCACGCCCGCAGGCTCGCCGCGAGATCGACAACGTTGATGTAGATGAGCCATTGGGGGGGCAGGTTCGAATTCTCGCCGCGCCGATGACAGATCCCGGCCACCGGTGCCTCAGCTTCCGGCGGGCCGACCCCATAATCGTTATAGCCTCCCATATCCACCGCCGTGGCGGTCCAACCGGCGACCGCCTGGTAGAAATCGCGCACCTTGTCGGCGCGGGCAACGGTCAGATCGATCCAATTGATGGAGCCGGGTGCGGGAGTGTTCATG
>JAUXOH010000125.1 GCA_030682505.1 Candidatus Didemnitutus sp.
CTGGACAGGATCGTGCCGACGATCATGAGCAGCAGCATCCAGAACCAGTTCCGCGTGATCACGCGGCGGCTCACTTCCATGGCCGACCAGAACTCCAAGCGATGATCGATGATCAGCAGGAAGGTGAAGAGATAAGCGATCAGAAGATAGATGCCGGGCACGATGAGGAAAAACAATCCGACCGCGGTGAACACCGTCACCAGCAGGCTGGCGATGATCAAGGCTGGGGTCAGGACCTGAAATCCGATGAAGCAGTCGCTGATCTCGGCCGTCTTTCCGCGCAGGCGCCTGAGGTAGTAATATTGCAGGCCGCCGATGAAGATGCCGTTGATCAACATGCCGACGATCGGAATGCAGGCCGCCGCGGCGATGACCAGCGACAGGACAAACGTGACTCCCACGAGCGGCCAGAAGTTGGCCAACAGCAGTTCCCAAGAGCTTGTCAGCGCCGCGCCAAAATCAAACCGCGACTGGCGCGCGAACAAGCGGTCGGCATAGACCTTGGGGTCGACGGTGGTGCCATTGCCCGACTGAGACGGGGCGCGCGGCGGTGTCGCGGTGAAGGCGGCGGCAAAATCCGGGAGCGAACCGAGCGTGCTCCAGGCCATCTCACCCTCGCGCCGGCATTGCGTTTGGGCATTGGCGCGTCCGCTGCCAATCCACTCGCGAAGCTGGTCGGTCGAAACCGGCCCGTATTCTTTTCCATCTGCGCCGATGATCGTGAACATGGGGGCAGGTTAGGGCTCTCCGTCCGGGCGTCAACGCCGGGGGAGGGAGGGATGAACCGCGGAGTGCTCTTCGGTCGCCGGCGAGACCGCCCACGAGCGGAAGTCCGCGCCGTGGAAGGTTGCCATCGCCTCCTTCATGAAGCAGAAGACCCCGGTGATGAGGTTGCCCGGATTTGACGGACCGAGGGCAGGGGGTCAAAAACCCAGGAGACAAAAACCATGCAAGTCCACTATCTCGAGATCGTGACCACGGAAGTCGACGCCACGTGCGCGGCCTATGCGCAACTGCACGGGGTGGCATTCGGCGAGGGTGACCCCGGCCTCGGCAACGCCCGCACGGCTGCGCTGGCGAACGGCGGGATGATCGGCGTGCGTGCTCCGATGCACGACGACGAGCCGCCGGTCGTGCGGCCTTACCTGCTGGTCAAAGACATCGCGGCTGCCGTCGAGATCGCCGTAAAGGCTGGGGGCGAGATTGCCCACCCACCGATGGAAATTCCCGGCCACGGGAAGTTCGCGATCTACCTCCAAGGCGGCATCCACCACGGCCTCTGGCAAGTTTGACGGCGGCGTTCCGCCTTCCCCGGCTCCCGAAGAAAATTCGCGGGACGTGGTGAGGAACTCCTGCGGTCGGCTCAGTCCTCGCCGCGCTTTTCGTGGATGCGCTGGCGGAGTTGCTTCGTTTGTTTCTTCGACTCCGACTTGCCCCGTTGCGAGGCGCGGCGGTCGGAGCGGCGCAGCTCGAAGGCCGTCTCGCGCAGGAGGCGTTGGTAACTGTTCCAGCGCGGCCGCTCGAGCGAGCCATCGTTCAGGGCCGAGACGATGACGCAACCGGGCTCGGTGGTGTGCGAGCAGTTGGTGAAGCGACAGCGCAGCGTCAGTTCCTTGATGTCGGCAAAGACGTCGTTCACCGCCTCGTCGGCTTGCCAGGGCTGCAATTCGCGCATGCCGGGCGTGTCGATGATGAGCACGCCCTCGGGGGAGAGGATGAGTTCGCGCTGGGTGGTGGTGTGCCGGCCCTTGCCGTCGATGTTGCGCACCTCCTGGGTGAACAGCACGTCCTCACCCACGATTTCGTTGATCAGGGTGGATTTGCCGACGCCGGAGGAACCGAGAAATGCCACGGTGGTGTGCGGGAGCAGCCACGGCTGCAGGGCCTTGAGGCCGCCGCGCTTCAGCGCGCTGGTGACGACGACGGGTACGTCGCGGGCGATGGCCTCGACCTCGGCGCGGCGTTCGGCGGATTCCTTGGTCAAATCGGATTTGTTGAGCACCACGACCGGCTGGGCTCCGCTGGAGTGCGCAGCGGAGAGGTAGCGCTCGATCCGGCGCAGATTGAAATTGCCGTCGAGCGAACTGACGAGAAACACGGTGTCGATGTTCGCGGCGACGATCTGCTCGATGTCCTGCTCGCCGGCCGCCTTGCGGGAAAACTTGGTGCGCCGCGGCAACACGGCGTGGATTTGCGCGCGGGTTTCGTCGCCGGGGAGCGGTATGATCGCGACCCAATCGCCGACCGCCGGCATGTCGGAGAGATAGGTGGTTTCGTTGAGAAAATTGCCGGTGCAATCCGCCAGCCGCGCCGTGTCCGGTGTCGTCACCTCCCAAAACCCCTTGAGTTGAAGCGTCACGCGCGCGGGCTGCAGACCCTCGGCCGCATGGGGCGCGAAGGCAGTCGCGAGGGTATCGTTCCAGCCGAGGTCGGCGAGGGTCATGGCGGGGAGGTTGGCAGGGCGGACCGCGCCGGTGCAACGCCGCAATACATCGGGCGGGGCAAGCGATGCGCACCCTTGGGCAAGCCGTGCATGGGACAAGGTGCGATCCGGCAGTATGGTAGGAATCATGATCGCCCCGGATATTCCCGCCGGTTCGCCGGTGCGGTCCGTGCGTTCGAGCCGCGGCGTGGCGTTTTCACCCGAGGCTCCGGTCGGGCTCTGCCCTTCACCGGGAATCTGGCGCTACCAAGGGATCGCGCGAAACCGCGGAAACATTGTCTTCGGTCTGCTGGGATCGGTGGGGCTGCACCTCTTCTTTTTCTTTGGACTGGAGCAGGAGCAGATCGTGGTGCGGGCCGCGCCGGTGCAGGAGATCGAGATCATCCAGCTGGTGATGCCCGAGCTTGAGGTGGAACCGCCCGATGTGGTCGAGACGCTTACCGACGAGGCGGACGAGGTGCCGATGGTGTCGGTGCCGCAGCTGGCGGATCTGCCATCGGCCGTGACCGTGAGCACGTTTGTGCAGCCCCTCCAATTTGTGCCGGACGTCAGGGCGAATCTCGGGACGTCGAGCATCACGACGATCCCAGTCAACATCGGGCGCGATCGGAACTTGGCGAAGATGGGCCGGATATTTGAACTCGGGCAGCTCGACCGGCAGCCCGCCCCCATCATGCAACCGTCGCCGGTCTTTCCCTATGCCCTGCGCAAGGAAGTGGAGCGCGCGGAGGTGGTCATCGAATTTATCGTCGATTCCAACGGGGACGTGGCGCTGCCCACCGTTGTCTCCTCAACCCATCGCGGATTTGAAGAAGCGGCACTGGCCGGCGTGAGCAAGTGGAAGTTTCGTCCCGGGACAAAATCGGGCCGCCGGGTCAACACCCGCGTGCGCGTGCCGATCAATTTCATCCTCACCGACTCGGACTAGGCTAGCGTTAAAGCAGTTTCGAGCTGTCCGCGCCCGGCCGCCAAAAGAGCGCGGTATGGCCGACGCTGCCGACGCACAAGCAAGCGCCTTCCTTCTCCACTTCTTCGCCCAAGGTCGCACGGACTTTGCGGTCCTGACCGCCGGTGAAGCGGAGTTTCACCAACTCGCGCAGCTCCAGTTGGCGGTTGAGCTCGGTGACGAAGTGAATGGTGATCCCGTCGCGTCCGAGCAGCAAATGGTCGGGCAGGGTTTGGCCGAGCCCGCGGAGTTTGGTCTTCTGGGCGCCAGTGAGGGCGGGGAGTGGTTTCATAAGGGAAAGGTATCGAGGGGCAGTTCGCGCCAGGTGCCGAGAGCCAAATCACCCAATTCGAGCTGGCCGAATCGCGTGCGATGCAACGTGAGCACTTCGCTGCCCTGGCTGGCAAACATGCGGCGCACTTGATGATAGCGACCTTCGGTCAGGGTGAGTTCGGCCTCGCGCGGTCCGAGCACCTGCAGAATCGCGGGAGCGCAGGGGGTGGTCTCGCCCGGCAACACCAGGGTGCCCGCGGCAAAGAGCTCGACGAGTCCCGCAGGCAGTGCGGAAGCCAGCGTGGCGTGGTAGACTTTGGCCACCTTGTGCTTGGGCGATGTGAGGCGATGGACGAGCGCGCTTTGGTCGGTGAGGAGCAGCAGTCCGCTGGTTTCCTTGTCGAGGCGGC
>JAUXOH010000126.1 GCA_030682505.1 Candidatus Didemnitutus sp.
GACCAGCTCGAATCCCTGATGGATGCCGAACTGCGCGCGAAAGTGCAGGAAGCCGCACATCCCGTGCACTTGCTCCAACTGGTGGGCGACTCGCTCCCTGGCATCGGCATCGTCGCGGCCGTGCTTGGCATCATCAATACAATGTCCGCGATCGCGGAGGGTCCTGAAGCCGTCGGCATGAAAGTCGCGGCCGCCCTCACCGGCACGCTGCTCGGGATTTTCGTGGCTTATGGCTTCGTGAATCCACTGGCGAATCGCATCCAATTTAATGACGGAGCCGATCAGCTTTGTCTCAAATGCATCATGCAGGCGGTCGCGGGCTTTGCGAAAGGTCTCGCGCCCCTCACCGCGGTCGAAATTGCGCGCCGCTCGCTCGACAGTTCTGTGCAACCCGGCGCCGAAGAGCTTGAAACCGCGGTGAAAGCCCTCGGGACCGGCAAATAAGGACCCAATATGGCCGCCGGAGGAGGAGGAGCATGGAAAGTGGCATACGCGGACTTCGTTACCGCGATGATGGCGCTTTTCATGGTGCTATGGATTTCAGCGCAGGATCAGAAAATCCTGATCGCAACCTCGCGCTACTTTCAAAACCCGTTCAGTTCCCCCATGGAGGATCACTCGGGCATCATGCCATTCAACAAGAGTACGCAAAACTCAAGCTCCTCAAACAAGGATGAAGATCCCTCGGGGACGCAGCTCCCTTCGAACTCGGACAAACAGGTCCAGCTCAGTTTCCTCAATGCCGCCGCGGCGGATTTCTATCGCTTGTTGCACCTCGATCAAAATTTGGATCAACAGCCAATCGACGTGCAAGTTACCTCCGATGGCTTGCGCATCAACATTTTCGACCGAGCCAACCGCCCGATCTTCATCGAGGACTCGACCGAGCTGACGGAGTGGGGACGATTCCTGCTGCAAAGCTTGGCTTGGATGATCGATCGTTATCATTTCCGTGTCACGATCGACGGACACACCCGAGCGAACATTGCCACCCAAGGAGACTACTCCATGTGGGAGTTGTCCTCTGATCGGGCAAATGCGGCCCGGCGCGCCCTAGTGCTCTATGCCGTGGAGCCGAGTCAGATTGAGCGCGTCACTGGGTTTGCCGATACGCGCCCGCTCGCAGGCGAACCGCCAAATTCGGAAGCGAACCAACGCATCGCACTCAGTTTGAATATTTCCTCAAGAACGAAAGTTCCCGGTGTCGGGAAGGCCGCAGGGCAGATGCCAAAACCATTTTCAAACACCTCTCCCTCGCGATGAAACCATTTCTGTCCGGCAAAAAGGCCTCTGCAGCCGAACCGTTGCGTTCCCCGCACCGACATGTCCCCCTTCGCACGGAGGGCAGTGTGCGCTCGGCGGGCAGCGGTCCGAGCGTGGAAGTGGTCAAGGAAGGCGACAAAGTTGTGCGCTTGATCGTTTCGTGTTCGTGCGGTGAGAAGATCGAGATCGACTGTCTCTATCCTGCCAACGGGTAGCGGGGGGCTCGGCGGAGGATGGGGACGTGCGCAAGGTTCCGTGTAACTGAGTATTTACAAGCGATGGAGGGCCGTGTGAGCTATCGTCGTGAGCGAGCCCACCCCGGAACTGCGGAATCCCAAATTGCTGAGTCTGAGCGATGCCGTGGTCCGGCGGGAAAAGCTGCGGGCCAAAGGACAACGTGTGGTGCTGACGAATGGCGTCTTCGATCTCCTGCACAGCGGGCACCTCTACTCGCTGCAACAGGCGGCCGCCCTTGGCGATGCGCTGTTTGTTGCCCTCAATGCTGACGAAAGCGTACGACAATTGAAGGGGCCCCTGCGCCCGGTGCAGGGCGAGCTCGATCGAGCCTATGCACTGAATGCACTCGCCTGCATTGATACCGTGCTGATTTTCCGCGAGATGCGCGTGACGAACGAAATCCGAGCCCTCCTTCCGGATGTCTACGTGAAGGCCGGCGATTATACATTGGACAAACTCGACGCGGACGAGCGCGCGGCTTTGCAAGAAGTTGAGGCGCGCATCGAATTTTTGCCCTTTCTGCCGGGCTTTAGCACCACGGCGCTGATTGCCCGGATCAAGTCGGCGGGCGAGGTCTGAGCGCTGGTGTGGACGAACCATCAGGCCAGTGAACAGGTTCTGTCGCGTTGAGGGTGACCTTCCTCGTTCGCGTGGTCACCACCTCGATGTTCAATTTCTCGCCGAGGGGACGGTTGATCAGCCATTGGTGGAGTTGGCCATTGGGACCGAGATCTGGATGGAGGTCACCGACCGCCCGCCCGTTGATCCGGACGATCTCGTCACCGTTTCTCAATCCGGCGCGTTCCGCGTCCGAGTTTTCCCCGACTGCGGTGATGAGCAGGCGGGCGATCCTCTTCGTGGACTTGTTCACGCTGACGGTCAAGGCGAACGCGTAGCTATTGATGGGGTCGGACTTGACCACAAATGGTTTGAGCAGGACCTCGGATTCCACTGTCGGCGTTCGTTCTGATCTAGCTAACGCCGGAAGGGAGAGGAGGGCGGCGAGCGGAAGCATGCGCAAAAGGGTGAAGCTCATGATGGCGGAGGGGAGACGGTGAGGCGAACCGGATGGATTCGGAATTAAAATTATCGACGTGCAACGCTCGTTGGGATTGTGCATCCCATGACATTTCATGCGAGTCGTGATTCTTGGATCAGGCCGGGGCAGCAATGCTGAGGCGATCTTGCTAGCCCAGCAGGCCGGCCAACTCGGTCGCGCCCGAGTGGTGCAGATCATCTCTGATCAGCCGACGGCGAAGATTCTTGAGCTCGGCGTGCGGTTTGGTGTGCCGGCGGCCTACGTGGACCCGGCTCCCTTCAAGACGAAACTGGAAGGTGCGGGAGAGGAAAGATTCATCGCCGCGGTGCGCGCGTGCGAACCGGACTTGGTGGTGTTGGCTGGCTTCATGCGCGTGCTCAAACTTGGGTTTTTGTCCGCCTTTGCGGGCAAGATCATCAATTTGCATCCAAGCATCCTGCCCGCATTCCCCGGTCTGGACGGGATTGGTCAGGCCTGGCGTGCCGGGGCAAGAACCACGGGTT
>JAUXOH010000149.1 GCA_030682505.1 Candidatus Didemnitutus sp.
GGCACGGGGCAAACCATACTGCACCATCCTCCGTCTGCAAGCGTGCGCAACTTACAATCGGGGGGGATAATTCGATAATCATAAACTTGTTCGGCGGGAAACCGACTTTGGATTGGTATGCGGCCGGATTTCGCTTAATCAAACCGTATGGAACGCATCCCGTATCTTGGGCAGACAATCCTGCGCTGGCAGGTCGGCACCTCGTGTTTCTTGGCCCTGCCGGAAAAAGGCGCACGCCTGATGAACTGGAATGCCACCCTCGGAGATGGCTCGGTGCGCGACCTGATCCATTGGCCCGAAATCACGTCGCTCGACGATTTCGCCAAAATTCGGGGCGGCAACCCCATCCTCTTCCCGTTTGCGGGCCGCTCCTACGACAAGGGAGAGGAAGGCTTCTGGCGCGCCGCCGATGGTGCGCGACGGCCCATGCCGATGCACGGCTATGCCCGGCAGGGTGATTTTCGGATCACGCGCCTCGACGAAGGCGGCTTCTCCGCACTCTTCGTGCCCGATGCCGCCGCCAAGGCCGCCTACCCGTTTGATTACGAATTCATCGTGAGTTACCGCTTCGAGCCGAACGGCCTCTACGTGGAACTTGAGCTGACCAATCACGGCACGACCCCAATTCCGTGGTCAGCCGGCCACCATTTCTACTTCACGATGCCGTGGACGAGTGGATTGGCCCGCAAAGATTACCTCATTGAGGTGCCCGCCACCCGCACCCTACGCCGCAATGAATCTGGACAGCTCGTCGCCGGTCCGAACCCGCAGTCGCGTGAGCCGCTCGATAATCCGGCCCTCCTTGACACCATCTTCACCGGGGTGCGCGGTCACCAGTTTCAAGTGGTCGAACGCGCCAGCGGCGCCCGCCTGCGCTTCCGCACCGGATTCTCCAATACCACCTCCCAGGACGCGGCGGTCGTGACGTGGACCCAGGACGAGAAGTCCCCATTTTACTGCATCGAGCCCTGGATGGGGCCACCCAACAGTCCGGAAACGAAACTCGGTCTCCATCATGTCGGCGGCGGCCAGACCCAAAAATTCCTCGTCGAGATTCGCCACGGCTGAGGGGAGCTGATTTTTCGCCGTTACATTTTCACCCCGCCAGCGTCTAATCCGTCCATGATTCTCCCTGTCGCATTCATCGAAGGACTCGGTGGCCCCGAGTTGATGATGGTGCTTTTCATCGTGCTGTTGCTCTTCGGCGCCAATCGTCTGCCGGAATTGGCCCGTGGCTTGGGCAAGTCGGTGCGGGAGTTCAAGAAAGCGACCAGCGGCGTCGAGGAGGAGTTCCGCAATGCGATGGAAGAAAAACCCGAGCCCTCCGAGGAGGCCAAACGCTTCGCCCCGCGGCCGGTCGGCACCCAGGCCCAAACGGAAAGCCCGCCGCCGAGAAAATTCCCCCCCTACCCGCCCGGGTCTCCGCCACCGGCCGCCGAGCCGCCCAGCGAACCGCAGGCGTAGCGACCGGCTGCGAGGCGTCGGAACCCGGCGTTACTCAAAAACCGAGCCGCGCTTGAAGCGCCAGAGACTCACGCTGATCAAGATCCCGGCGATCCCGAACAAGATGCCCACGGTGGGAAGGAGCTCGAGCAAGGTGCAGTCATTCCACAAGACCTGCATGAACCCCTCCATCGACCAGTAGACGACAGTCAACTTGCTGATCTGCTGGATGAATTCCGGCATGAACGACGGCGGGAACCACGCGCCACCGACTGCACTCATCGTCAGGATGAGTAGTGTCGCCAGTCCTTGTGCCGCCGCTGGCGTGCGGGTAATCGCCGCCAGCAACATCCCGAAGCCCGTGCAGGCCACCGCCGCTGCAAAGCAGATCACCAGCAAATTCCCGAAATTCGACGTCACATCGATGCCAAACATCAGGCGTCCGGAAAAAAACAGCGCCACCAACTGCACGAGTCCGAGCAAGGTGCCCCAGATGTATTTGCTCCACAAAATGTGCGAGCGGCGCACCGGCGAAGCGAGCAGTCGCAAAAAGAGGCCCGCCTTTTTTTCGTCGAAGAGCGAAGTCGCCGAGCCACTCAGCGCGAAGAGCAAAAACATCATCGCCCAGCCGCCCACCGCCCGAGTGGCGCCGGTGTTCTTGACCTGAGTTCCCGCCAGCTGCTCTTGCTCGATCTTCACCAGCTGCTCCAGAAAATTGGTCGACCCACCGGTCGATCCGCTGCCGGAGATCACTTCGCCCAACGCACCGCGACTCATGGACTCGCGCACCTTGGCTTCATTCAAACCAAAGGCGCGACTGACGGTGCCGGCCATTTCACCGTAGAATCTGTCGGTTTCGGCCTGCCCGATCGCCGCGGCCGCTTGTTTCTCCAACGAGCGCATCAGCAGCGCCGGCGCCTCGGTGTAAATCGTTTTTTGGAGCAGTCCCATCACCACCTGCGATTCGATGTCGTTGCGCGGATTGAACAGAAGCTTCAGCCGCACGCCAAACTTCTCGTCGCTCAGGGCGTCGCTCGGCAGGATCAGTGCGAAGCGGTAGCGATTCGCCTGAAAGCCCTCGCGCACCTCGGCTTCACTCAACGCGTGTGCCTTCCCTGCTTCATCGGTCGCCGACTCAACAACGCGAAACGCCGTCTCCTGGCGCAGCGCCGCCACCAACTTTCCGATTTCGGGAGCCGCGCTTTCATTCACCACCGCCAAAGGAATCCCGGAGGGCCCCGAACTCGTGCGCGTGACGCCAAAGACTTGGCCGAAAATATAGATCAGCACCACGGGGACGAGAAACGTCAGCGAAACCGCAACACGGTCCTTGGAAAAATTCAGGAAATCCTTCCGGAGCAAAGTGAGAATGAGGTGCATGGGAGTTTATTCGCGCAGGGTCTTGCCGGTGAGGTGCAGAAAAAGGTCTTCCAGCGTCGGGCGCTTCAATTGCAGCGCCCGGTCGGACAAGCCCGCCACCTGCGCCGAGGCGAAGAATTCGGCCAGCCGCACGCCGGCCTTGAGATGCAACTCGTATTGTTCGGAGACCTGGTGCAGCTCGCCAAAGGGAGCCAGTTGCTCCAGCGCGGCGACCGGGATGCCTGCTCGCGGAAGGGTCACCACTTCTGCGGAGGGCAACTGCGCGAGCAACTCGTCCAGCGAACCGAGACCAAGGATCTTCCCATGATCGATAATCCCGATGCGCGAACACAACCGCGTCGCTTCCTCCATGTAGTGCGTCGAGTAGATGATCGTGAGGCCGTCGCGGTTGAGTTGCTGCAGCAGATCGAAGATCGCGTTGCGCGATTGCGGGTCGATGCCGACCGTCGGCTCATCGCACAGCAAGAGTTGCGGTGAGTGCAGCAGGCTCGCGGCAAGATTGAGCCGGCGCTGCATCCCCCCGGAGAACGTCTTCACGGCCTGGCGCCGCCGGTCGGTGAGTTGCACGGCCGCCAAACAGGCCGCGGTCCTTTGCTTGAGTTTCGCCCCGCTCAAGCCGTAGAGCCGGCCGAAAATGCTCAGGTTCTCCTCCGCATTGAGGTCTTCATAGAGCGCCAAGGTCTGCGGCACATAGCCGATCTTGGCCGCGATCCCGGCGGAGTCCTCCCCGAGCGCGACCCCATCGAGCACAATGCGGCCGGCTTCCGCAGCGCCCAAGCCGGTGACTAGGGACATCAAAGTGCTCTTGCCCGCGCCGTTGGGGCCGAGGAGGCCGAAAAATTCCCCGCGCCCAATCTGCAGCGAAACATCATCGAGCGCGGTGAGTGCGCTGTAGCGCTTGGTGAGATGGTCGAGTTCAAGCATGGTGGATTGCGGTTCGATGCCGGCAGTGCGGCAGAAACCTGCCTGCTGCACGACCCTCCAAATCCAGCCGATGGTCATGGTCATGCATGACTTTCGGGCCGTCCCATCTGCGGGAATCGGCAATGCCGCACCCGCGACAGCCTCAGGGGTTTCGGGCCTCGGCTACGAAAGGGGCCAAACCGAATCTTCACTCGAGAAACCGGTCAAAAACGTCGATCTCTGCAACTTGGCACAAGCGATGCGTGTATTGAAAACAACCAAGGATAACATCATGAAGAAAACCATTTTCATTCTCTCCCTCGCGAGTTTCGCGCTCGCCGTCACCTCAGCCAACGCCGCGGTGCAGAATCAATCCCACCAGACCCTTCGTCTGCCGACCTACACCGTCGAGGTTGCACGCTACACCGAAGCGGAAAAGAGCATCAATACCAGCCTCAATGAACTGCGCGCCACCGCATCCGATCACCCCGCGCTGCAAGTCCGCGCCGCTCTGCCTTCGCTCGGCCCGACCCCTGCGCCCGCTCAATCGGAGTCGCATCGCAGCGTTGCCGGTCAGAGCGAGACGACTTCGAAGGCCCGCTCGTAACCATTGTGTGTGTGTCCAACCCGCCCCATGGGGGGCGGGTTTTCTTTTGCCCGCTCCCGCGAAAACGCGTTGATTCGTTGGGTGGACGACTCCGCTGATTCCGAACCGGTGCGCATCCCGATTTCGGGCGAACTCGATCTGCATACGTTTCGCCCTGCCGAGATTGAACCGTTGCTCGACGACTATTTTGCCGAATGCTTCCGCCTTGGTCTGCGCGAGGTGCGCGTGATTCACGGCAAGGGCATCGGTACCTTGCGCCAGACCGTGCACGCCTGTCTCCGTCGTTCTCGACGGGTTGCGTCGTTCCGCCTCGGGGACGAGCGCACCGGCAGCTGGGGAGCCACGCTCGTCACGCTGCGCTAGTCGCGCGGCGCTCCCTCCGGCCGCTTGGGCTTCGGGAGGGGGCCCCACAGGCGCAGGATCAAATCGGCGAGGTTCTGCAAACTCACGCGTCGCGGATCGTCGGCCACCAACGTCCGCAGAGCCGGCACATGCTCACTCCGCTCAACCAAATACGCCCACAGCTCCCGTTCGAGCTCACGAGCCGGTTCACGCGCCGCCTTCACCGCTTCCATGACCTTCATCTGCCAATGACGACGCTCATCCGGCTGGACCTCCAAATAGCTAAAGATGCATTGTTCGTAGCGATTTAGGCTCATAATAAACGGTTTTTACAAAATACGGGGGCACGGAGGGCGGAATTGCTTTTGAACCTTCAGCCTGTATAACTGCCAGCACATTTCTCAACCCGACACACCTATGTGGCAAAAACTCAAAGACCAACTCCCTGCGGCAATTCTTACCGCCGTGCTCATTATCGCCGCTGCTTTTTGGTTCCACCAGAAGACAGTCCAAGACCTTGCCGCCCGCCAGCAAGCTGAGATCAGCGCCCTCCGCGCCGAGACCAATGCCGAGATGAAGGCCTCGGCAGAAGAAACCCGCCGGCACATCGAGTCCGTCAATCAACTCCTGAAAGACGCGATCTCCAAGCGCTCGGCCGATGTTTTCATGACCGACGATGAAGTCCAGAAACTCAACACCGAGCGCATGAATCAACTTGCCGACGCCATTGCGCTCAAGATTTCGCCCTATGGCTCGGTTCCCAATTCCCCGGAGGAAGCCGAACAGCTGCAAAATGAGCAGGTTGACAAGGTTTCCGCCCGCATGGCCGAGCGCATCTCCCCGATCCTCTCCGAGATGTCGCGCGACCAGAACCTGACCCGGGAGTCGATCACCAAGTACAGCCAGCGCATCTCCGACCAAATCGGCGGCGTTCTCACCAGCGAAATGGCCCGCAATCAGGAGCTCAACAACAGCCTGATGGCTTCCCAAGCGATCGCGCAGGACTCGATGAAGCTCTCCCAGGAACTCACGGCGCTCTACCTGAGCAGCTTCAAGGACCAATCTCTCATCACCCGCCTGCTTTCGCTGCCGGCCAACGTGGTGCGCGACGCAGCCAACATGAGCATCGTCAACAGCTCCGAGCGCAAGAAGGTCGAGGAACGTCTCGTCACCGAGATGAACGAACTGGAGAAGCGCCTTCAGGACTTGCAGGCTCAGGTTCCACGCAACTAAGGGCCGCGCCCCATCCTTTCCGAGGCCGTGCCCACCGCACGGCCTTTTTCTTGGCCATGATCAAGATCCCGGCATAGCTCGGATCGGAGCGAACCGCTCCCGGGCGCCAGATTTTGACCTCGGAGCAACCCCGCCGTAACCCGCCAGTCTTGCGACCACCCAAGGAAGGAGGTGAGGCCTCCTTATCTTGCCGGTTGTGTCCGCGTTGCACCCGCCGCCAGCAGTTCAACTGGGGCAGGAGTCTGGCCGTGCAAACCTCCGGCCAATAAAAGAGCCTGTCGCTTTCGCGACAGGCTCGAAGGTGTCTGAAAGCAGGTTGGGACTGCTTTCTTGGAGGGCCTTGCTAGGCCAGCTTAGCCTTTTTGGCTCTTGGGAACCGACACCGTGGTGGTCTTGGTGCTGGCGTTGCCGGCGGCGTCCTTGGCCTCGACCGTGATCGTATAGATGCGGCCGTTGCCCTTGCCGGACCGCTCGGCCCGCAGGTTCACGGTCATATCACCGGTGATCTCGATGTCGTTGGCGGTATCGCCGTCCCCCAGCCCATTGTCAGGCTCGTTGCTGGTGACACTGATGATCTTCAGCGAGGTGATGCCGACGCTGTCAGACGAGACCGCGGTGACCTTGATCGGAACCATCTTGTGGTTCGGTGGCCAGATGCTCGAGATCGAGGGGGTGACACTGGAAATCACCGGTGCGGTGGTGTCCTGCACCGTGATGGTAAACGAACCGGTCGCACTATTGCCGGCTGCATCCTTGGCCGTCACGGTCACCGTGCTCGTGCCCAATCCGAATATGGAGCCGGAGGCGGCGCTGTAGGTGATGGTCGTCACCCCGACGGCGTCGGTGGCCGTGGCACTGAAGTTCGCCACCGCGCCGGCCGCACTTGCGGCCTCAATCGTCTGGTTCGCCGGAACACTCAGGACCGGTGCCGTGGTATCCACCACTGTGACCGTGAACGTCGCGCTACCAAAATTACCCGCGACGTCTGAAGCCCCGAGATCAACCGTCGAGGTGCCGAGCGCGAAGGTGCTGCCGGATGACGGAATCGCGAGCACAGGAACAGAACCGTCAACGATATCCACGGCAGACGCCGCAAAAGTCACGACGGCACCGGCGGCGCTGCTGGCTTCGGCTGTGGCATTGGCGGGCGCGGTGATCGCCGGCGGCGTGGTGTCCCGCACGGTGACGTTGAACGACGTCGTCGCAATGTTGCCGGCGGCATCGGAGGCGCCAAGGTCCACCGTGGTGGTGCCGAGCGCGAAGGTGCTGCCAGAGGGCGGGATCGCCAGGACCGGAACCGAACCGTCGACGGCATCCACGGCGCTGGCGGCAAAGCTCACCACGGCGCCGGACGGTCCGGTCGCCTCAGTGATGATGTTGCTCGGGGCGGAGATGACGGGAGGTGTCGTGTCGGTGGCGACGGGGACGATTTCCAGCGGCTGCGCGGACTTCACGCTCAGATCGATGCGGAAGTTGAAACCGTTCAAACCGCCCTCGTCACCCACGTTGAGCGTGATGATGTTTTCGCCGGGATGCACGTTTTGAGCGAACACCGCGTCGGCGTTCAATTGATCGGCCGCGCCGACAATGATGGGGCCAGTGTTGACTCCGTTGATGGCCACTTGCGCACGGTTGTCTGCTTTCAGCGAGAAGGTCATCTTGGCCTCCACAGCATCCGAGGGGACCGTGAAGCGCACGCGGTAGAGATACCACAAGGTGTTCCAGTCGGAGGCTCCGGGGTCCGAATTGCCGTTCGCCTTGTAGTTGATCCAATGGTTCGTGCCAGCGATGACTCCCCAGGGGTGGTTGGAGTGCCCGGGGAAATACGCCAGGTAGGCCGGCTGCCAGTTGCCCGTGGCCGCATTGTAGTACTCCACGTTGGTCGCCACGTCGCCGGTGCTGCCGGAGCCGCCGAGAATCGTCAGCGTTTGGGTCGGAAGCGGCGGGGCAAACACCGTGGTGTTCTGCAGCACGCCGAATTGGCGGGAGTTGCGAAGGATCGCCCCAATGTCGGGTTTGCCGTCGCTGTTGAAATCGTCCACGAACACATAAGTGGGGGACGAGCCGGCCGAGAACGCGGCGGGCGCACCGAAGCTGCCGTTGCCATCTCCGAGCAGGACCGCGATGGTATTATTGGTGAGGTTACTGAGGGCCACATCGAGTTTCCCGTCTCCATTGATATCGGAGACGGCCACCGAACCGCCGCCGTGGAACCAGCCGCCCAGACCGCCGGTGGAAAACACGGTCGGGGAACCGAACGTGCCACCGCCATTATTCAGGTAAACCCGCAAACCTTCCGAACCGGTGGTCAGGTCACCCATAAGAAGGTCCGGCAAGCCATCGCTGTTGACGTCGGCCACGACCACCGAGACCGCTTGATTCGGAAGATAAGTGGCGGCGGTCTGAAATGTGCCATCCCCGTTGCCAAGAAAAATATTGGCTCCGCCATTCTGGTTGCTGGTGACGACGTAATCGGCTTTGCCGTCGCCGTTCAGGTCCGCGATGGCACCCAGCCCGGCAGAGGGATTACCGAGACCCGGAAAGAGGCCAAAGGATTGTCCGGAAGTGAACGTGCCGCTGCCGTTGCCTAACCACACCTGATTCCCGCCCCACGCATTGCCGGTAATGAAGTCAACCCGGCCGTCACCATTCAGATCGCCGAGCGTAAGCGGTCGAATTCCCGCCCCAGCATAATGATGCGTGGCCGCAAATTGGGGCACCCCGTTGGCATCATTGCCCGTGTTGATCAATACGCCGATGAAAGAGTAGTTGACGAAATTGATGTTCACATTCTCGACGCAGATGACGTCGAGCTTGCCGTCGAGGTTTACATCGGCCGCCTGAACCGCACCAAAACCACTGACCGAAGATGTCACGAAACTCATCAAGCTTGGCGGCAGCTCAACGACTGTATTGAGGGTAATTTGCGGCAAGCCTACGTTGCTCACGGAAAAGGCACCGGTGCCATTACCCAGCATCAAGCGGAACGTGTTTGAAGCCCCGACAGTGATAATGGCGTCTGACTTGCCGTCCCCGTTAAAGTCGCCAACCGCGGCGCTCTCCGGGAATATTGAGCCGGTATTCGCGGACGTCGTGATTAGGGTGTTGAAGGTTGGTGCTTGCGCAAATAATTGCGCGGGAACCGTAAGCGCGGCCAAGGCCAGAACGAGGAGTCCGGCGCGAAGGCCGGAATGCAAGCGCTGACCGAATCTACCGAGTGATGTGGTCGGGGTGTTTTTCATGGATGTGATGAGGTGACTAATAACGGTTAAGTTGATGACGTGGAACCCATCGCTGGATCCAGCGCCATGGCATCGGTCTCAATGCGCAGGTTGCGGCCCGAAAGGGCCATGAATCTTCAATTGTCGACTCTGCCGCTGACCATTTTTACGGTTTGGCCAGACCGTTGTTTCGACTGACGAGGAGCAACTTGGACAGGATTTAATGACAAAAATGGTCATGCAAAATTATTCAAACCGAGGTGGATGAGACATTTAATACTCAGGCTCCCAACCCTCTGTCTAACCCAATAAACTTTCTGTAAATTATCATTAGCTTTCATTATGTTGGACGGCCCGGATTTCAAATTTTCCCTAATGTAGTGAACCGGAGTGCGTTTACCGGAATTCCAGCGACTTTTGCTTTGCCAACTGTCGGTAGGCGAACGTGATAGCACGCAATGGCGCCGATGCCCGCACCACTCACCCTCAGCCCCGCCTCCGCTCGGCGCTTTCTGCGCCGCGCCTTGCTGTTGGACGCGCCGGTCCCGAATCTCACCACTGCCCTGGAGCACCATGGCTATATCCAGATTGACCCGATCAATGTCTGCGGCCGGATGCACGATTTGATCCTGCGCAACCGGGTGGCCGGATACCGCGAGGGCGATCTGATGCGCCACTTGCACGGCGTCGAATCGACCTTGCCCGCCGCCCGACGACATGCCTTTGAGCACCACCTCCCTTCGACCTCCACCCTTGTTGCTTTCCCACTCGCCGCCTGGCCTCATCTCCTGACGGTCATGTGCAAGCGCACCCGGCGATCGGGCGTCTGGTCCGGCCGCCTGACCCTCGGCCAACGCCAGCTGGCACCCGAACTCCTGACGGAAATTGCGGCGCGTGGCCCGCTCTCGTCCGAGGATTTTACCGACACCGGTCGCTCGCGCCACGTCTGGGGCGCCGCCACCCAGGCCAAGGCCACGTTGCAGAAGCTGTTCTTTCACGGCCGCCTGCTCATCGCCCGCCGCGGTTCGGACAACCGACGCTATTACGACCTGCCCGAGAAGATCTTGCCCGCTTCCGTTCTGGCTCAGCGACCGCCACCCGCCGCTGAGACCGCTCGATGGGAAATCCAATTGAAGCTCCGCCAGCGCCGGCTGGTGCGTTTGATGAAAAAGGAACTGCCCCTCGTCGAAGATCTCGTCCAAGCGGTCCACGTCGACGGCTGTCCCCTCCTCCATTGTCTACGTTCCGATCTGCCGCTCTTGGATCGAGCGACACTGGAAGCCACACCGTCAACATCCCTGCTCCTCGCCCCGCTCGATCCACTGATATACGACCGACGCGTCACCTCGATGCTTTGGGGCTTCGATTACACCTGGGAGGTCTACACGCCTCCCGCCAAGCGCGTGCGCGGCTACTACGCCCTGCCGGTCCTCTCCGGCACCGAGATCATTGGTCATGTCGATTCCAAGGCCGATCGCCAGGCCGGCCGGCTCCGTGTGGTCTCACGCCAACCCCAACGCGGCACCGCGGTTTCCCGCGCCGTGCGCGAACTCGCGACTTGGCTCCAACTCAAGTGAACCGGGGCTTTCTTGCGCTGCGGGCTTGCTCGCGCCGCAACCCGTCCTGCACACTCGCCCGTTTGTGGACGAACTGCTGCTCACGCTCAAAACCACCTTCGGCTACGGCGCCTTCCGCCCGTTGCAGCGCGAAATCATCGAAGCCTCGCTGGCGGGCCGCGATGCCTTTGCCTTGCTCCCCACCGGTGGCGGCAAATCGCTCTGCTTTCAACTGCCAGCCCTCCATCGCTCGGGATTGACGGTCGTTGTCTCCCCCCTGATCGCCC
>JAUXOH010000153.1 GCA_030682505.1 Candidatus Didemnitutus sp.
ATGGTGGCCGTGGTGATGCTGACCGTGCTCAGCGCCCATGTGGGCGGAGTGGGCGGCGGAGCCAACTTCGGCGGTATGCTCGCGACCCTCAGTGCCTTTGTCACCCTGCTCATCGGGGTCGGCCTGCTGCTGGTTCCCCGCATGCTGCGCCGGCTGGAAGCCCGGGCGGATGCTGAACTGCAGACGATCATCGTGGCGGGAGTGCTCTTCCTGCTCGCGATCGGGGCGGCCAAGGCCGGCTATTCCCTCGCCCTCGGGGCCTTTCTGCTCGGCGCACTCGTGGCCGAGATGCCGCAACGCAGCGGGGTCGAGAAATCGTTCGCCGGCATGCGGGATCTGTTCAGCAGCGTCTTCTTTGTCTCGATCGGCATGATGATCGACTTGCGCCTGCTTCGGGACGTCTGGCCGCTAGCCTTGGGACTCACCGCCTTCGTGATGATCGCGCGGCCGCTCGCCACGGGCTTTGCGTTGATCCTCACCGGCACCCAGCCCCGGCAGGCCCGGCGGGCGGGACTCCTGCTCGCCCCACTGGGTGAATTTTCGTTCATCATTGCACAAATGGGCGTCGGCGCCGCGATTTTGCCTCCCTCGCATTACCCGCTGGTGGTGGGCGTTGCGATTTTTACGCTCCTGCTGACGCCGCTCGCCAATCGTCACGCCCCAAGGCTGCTCGATTGGATCGGCCGGAGCGAACCGCGGTGGTTCCAGCGCGCGCTCGACACCTACCACGGCTGGTTCCGGCAGGCGCAAACCCGCCGCGCCGGAGCGCTGGCGTGGAACCTGATCCGGAGCCGACTGGTCCAGATGGCGGTCGAACTGCTGTTCATCGCCGGTGTACTGATCTTCTCCCCCCTCCTTTTCAGGCTGCTGCATTCGTTCGCGATCGAGCACCACTGGAATCACGCGCTGCACGGCTACCTCTTCTGGGGTGCCGTGGTCCTGCTCGTCCTGATCCCGCTCGTGGCAATCTGGCGCAATCTCTCCGCGGTGGCAATGATCGCGGCGGAGACCCTCGAAAGCGACAAACGGCTCCGGACTCCGCTCGTCAACCACACGATCAAGGCTGCTGGCGCGCTCGTTCTCGGCGTGTGGCTGTTCGCCTTTCTCCCGCGCGATGCCCTTCCCTTCTGGGGCTGGGTCGTGCTCGCCTTGCTCTCGGCCATGGTAATCGCGGTATTTTCCCGCCGCTTGATCTACCTGCACAGCTCTCTCCAGTCGTCGATGTCGGAAGTGCTCGCGACCGGCGGCAAGCCATCCGAGGTGACCCGGGAGCGCGCTCGCGCCGACATGGGGGCGGGTCTCGAGGCGTGGGACTTGATCCTCGATGAATACCTGGTGCCCGATGGCGCAACGTGCGCCGGTCAACCACTCTCCCAGTTGGCGATCCCGACTCGCTGCGGTTGTTCCCTGATGGAACTGGAACGCAACGGGCACGTCATCACCACCATCCGGCCCGACCTGCGCCTTTATCCCGGAGACAAACTCCTGCTGCTGGGCCGGCCCGGCGAGATCGCGTCGGCGCGGGACTTCCTCGGCGCACGCCATCCGGAGATCCCGGCCTCCGACGACTTCAGCGGATCCGTGCTGGAGACATTCGCGGTGCCGGCCCATCTGACCGGCGGGCTTTCCCTCGCGCAACTTCCCATTGCCCGACAGACCGGGGTGCGGGTCGCCGCGATCAAGCGCGCCGGCCAACAGATGCTCAATCCCAACGGAGCGGATCAGATTTTTCCGGGGGACGAATTGCTGGTGATCGGATCGCTGGTGGAGCTGCGCGCCTTTCGGCGCTGGCTGCGCGACTCGACGAAGCCGCCGGTTCCTCCTCAGGCGTAACGCAACCGCAACCGCGTGCTCGGGAAGAATTTTCCCGGACAAACTGTGTGGTTCTTGTCCACCCAGCGGTGGATCGTGAATTTCGGCGTCGCCCCGAGGGGGGCATCGTCGCGCAACCAATCCACGAGTGCAGTCAGGGCTTCGAGCTGTTTCGGGCTTGGGCGCCGCGTCTCGAAATTGCCGACGAGGCAAATGCCGATGCCATGCTCGTTGAAGGCGCGGTTGCGCACATGACCGCCGTCCAGTTGCTTCAGCCAGCGCGGACCGATCTCGATCCCACCTTCCTCGGAGTCGCGCCCGTTGCCGATGACAAAATGGTAGGCCAGGCCGTTTCCCATTCCGCGACGGAGGTGAGCCGAATCGTAGGCCTTCGCATTTCCGTCCTCAATCCCGCTGTGGTGCAACACGACGTGCCTCCATCGGCCCCGGGTGATGCGCAAACTCCCGGTCGCATCCCGAATCGCATCCAATGCCGGCCAAGCAGGGATGACCAGCAGCTGGCCAATCCTGATGGTGTCGCCGCTTAGTTTGTTCCGCGATTTCAGAGCGGCGATGGACACCCCATAGCGCTCGCTGAGCTGGCTCAGCGTTTCGCCCGGCTTCACTTGGTGCGTTCGCGGGCCGCTCTTGGCCCACGCCGCGGTGCCTCCCTGCAGCATGCCTGCAGCGAGCCAAGTCGCCGTGAAAATAAATTTTCTCCGAGAAAACACGGCGCCACCCTATCATGGGTGTCAACCTCTCCACGATCCAAAGTCCGTTTGCGGCCACCCCTCTCGCAAGTCAGGTTTGCGCTTCGCCCTCACATTGCTTCCCTCGCTGGCACATGAAACATTACAATTTCAGCGAGCAATTTCGCGCCCTCTACGACAAAGCGGTGCGGCTTTATGCCGCCGGCCAATCCGGGGCGGAAACCTTTTTCACCGCCACCGAAACGGAGTTCCTGACTGCCAATGGCTTGACCGCACAGAACCTCTACGACTACGCCGAAGACCAAATCGGCAGCGATGAACCCGGCTATGATCGCGCGCTCGCGATCGAATTCGTGCGCCGCGATTATTTTCTCAACGTCCAGCAGGGCAAGCCGTCCAAGCAGGTTCTCGATACCACGACCATGCCTGACAAGACGGACGAGGTGCATGGCATCTCCTGGCTCCCGCGCATCATCCCCAAGACCAAGGCCAAGCTGCGCGGGGAGTTGCCGGCCAAACTGATGTATTCCTGCGGCGGGGACCGTGGCTTCTTCATGGAGCACGACATCCACCCGGCGGAATTCCTCAGTCTGGTCTGGCGCCACGAAAACGACGACCAAGCCATCATCGACTGGGTCGTTCGGCGGAGCCAGGCGAAGTAACGCTGCGCCACGATCCGCGCCCGGCGGGAAATTCTCTCCGGCGCCGGGCCGGGCCCCCGCCGGGGTCGCCTTGACCTCGGGCAGGGCCTGAGCCATTTATCCGGCATGCCCCGCTACAATTTGAACGTGAACGGGCAGAGCCGCCCGGTGGATGTGCCCGCGGATACTCCGCTGCTTTGGGTTCTGCGCGATAACCTGGACTTGGTCGGAACGAAGTTTGGCTGCGGCATCGGCCAGTGCGGTTCCTGCACCGTGCACCTCAACGGCGTGCCCACCCGCTCCTGCCTGTCTCCCGTCTCGACGGTGGCCGGTTTGCGGATCACCACGATCGAGGGGCTGTCGCCCGACGGCACACACCCGCTGCAAAAAGCGTGGATCGAACACGACGTGCCGCAGTGTGGCTATTGCCAGTCCGGCCAGATCATGACCGCCGCCGCTTTCCTCCAAAACACCCCCCATCCCACCGACACCGAGATCGACGACGCGATGGCGGCCAACATTTGCCGCTGCGGCACCTACCTGCGGATTCGCGCCGCCATCAAAGACGCTTCCACGATGAATCAAGGAGGTGCGCAATGAACCCGCCGCAAGCAAAGTTCACCCGCCGCGATTTCATCCGCGTCAGCTCCCTTGCTGGCGGTGGTTTCGCCCTCGGCTTGGCGGCAACCCCCGGCGCCTTCGGCCAATCGGCCGCGGCTCTCGACGACACGGCCCGCCAGTTCACGCCCAATCCCTTTATCCGCATCACGCCGGACGGCGTCGTCACCCTGATCGCGAAAAACCCCGAGGTTGGGCAGGGCATCAAGACCTCGTTGCCCATGATCATCGCGGAGGAACTTGAGATCGACTTTGACCAAGTCGTGATCGAGCAGGCGGCGCTCGATCCCCAGCTCGGTCCGCAATTCGCCGGCGGCAGTCTTTCGACGCCGATGAACTATGACCTGTTGCGCAAAGCCGGCGCCACGGCCCGCATCATGCTGATTGAGGCGGCGGCCCAAACGTGGGGCGTATCCGCCGACGAGCTTGTCGCCGAAAAAGGCACTGTGGTGCACCGCGCCACCGGGCGTCGTCTCACCTACGGCCAACTTGCCACCAAGGCCGCCACCTTGCCCGTGCCGGATGAAAATTCGATCCGCCTGAAGGAGCCGGACGAGTTCAAGCTGCTCGGCTCGCGTGTCGGCGGCGTCGACAATCCCGCCATCGTGACCGGCCAGGCGCTCTTCGGCATCGATCAGAAAGTCCCCGGCATGGTGCATGCCGTTTATCAGAAATGCCCGGTCTTCGGCGGCAAGGTCGTGAGCGCCAACCTCGACCAGATCAAGGCCATGCCCGGCGTCAAGGATGCCTTCGTCCTCGAGGGCACCAGCAACTACACGGGACTGATGCCGGGGGTCGCGATTCTGGCCGACTCCACGTGGGCCAGTTTCAAGGCCTTGCGCGCTTTGCGGGTGGTCTGGGACGAGAGTGCCGGTGGCAATCAAAGCAGCGCCGGCTTTGACGCCGCCGCGGCTGAACTCGCCACCAAACCCGGACAGGTAATGCGCAACGATGGTGACGCGGCCGCCGCGCTGGCCGCGGCGAGCAAAACCGTCGAGGCACGCTATTTCTATCCCTACATTCACCATGCCACGCTCGAGCCGATGAACGGCCTCGCCTGGCCCACGGCAGAGGGTGGCATCGAAGTTCTCGCCCCGACGCAAACTCCCCAAGGGGCGCAGGACTTGGTCGCGCAGACCCTCAACCTCCCGAAGGAGAAGATCAAAATTCGCTTCACGCGGATCGGCGGCGGTTTCGGCCGGCGGTTGGCCAACGACTACGTCGCCGAAGTTGCCGCCATCGCCCAGAAGGCCGGCGTTCCCGTCAAACTCACGTGGACCCGCGAACAGGACACTCAGCACGGGCACTATCGCCCCGGTGGCTGGCACCACTTGAAGGCGGGGCTCGATGCCGCAGGCAACATCACCGCGTGGCACAATCACTTCGTCACCGTGGGCCTCAACAACTCGAAGGACCCCGGCCGCAGTGCCAGCATGAGCCCGCTGGAGTTTCCCGGACGCTTTGTGTCGAATTACCGGATCGAGCAATCCGTGGTCAGCACCAACATTCCGACCGGACCGCTGCGGGCTCCGGGCAGCAATGCCCTGTCGTTCGTCATGCAGAGCTTCATCGATGAACTTGCGCATGCGGCCGGGCGCGATCCCGTGGAGTTTCGTTTCGCCCTGCTCGGCGAGAATCGCCAAGTCCCCGGCTCCAGTCCGCAGGCCCCGCCCTATGACACCGAACGCATGAAAGGCGTTCTGGCCATGGCGGCCGAGAAGGCGAACTGGGGCAAGCCACTCCCGCGCGGCTCGGGGCAAGGCGTCGCGTTTCACTTCAGCCACCGCGGCTATGTCGCGGAAGTGGCCGAGGTCTCCGTGGCGCAGGATGGCACGCTCAAGGTTCACCACGTCACCGTCGTCAGTGACGTCGGTCCGATCATGAACCTCAGCGGAGCAGAGAACCAAATCGAGGGCTCGATCATCGACGGTCTGAGCGCCGCGTGGCTGCAGGAAATCACCATCGAGCACGGCCGCGTGGTGGAAGCCAATTTCGACACCTACCCGCTCTTGCGTGGGGTCGATGCCCCTCAGGTCGGCGTGCATTTCATCCAGAGCAACAATCCGCCCACCGGATTGGGCGAACCCGCCCTGCCCCCGCTGCCACCCGCCGTGTGCAACGCCATCTTCGCCGCCACCGGCACGCGCGTTCGCTCCCTGCCTTTGCGCAAACAGGACTTGCGCTGGACCTGAACCGCCCGCCTCAGAACGACATTTCCTGCTGATCCACGCTCGGACGCACGCCGGCGAAGCGCCCGTAGCGTTCCACCCAGTCGTCGATCTTCTGCAGGTAATATTCCGGATCGTAGGGCGCGCTCTCCGGATCGAAAAGCGTGACGGCGCGCGCCCGCTGCCAATCGGTGGTCTGCCCTTTCTGCGCCGGCATGATGTAATAGGCGATCCGGTCGCCCATGCGGGGACGCGGGTTCATCTGCAAGGCCGCCTCAGCCGAGGCCCGCCGCGGCTTGCCTCCGCCCTCGACAAACTGGGCGTAGGCCTCGGGATTCAGGCTCAGCGCTTCCGACTTCGCGAGTTCTGCCACCGGCATGGTGCGCGCCAGGATCTTCTCCCGCATCTCCTTCACCGTGTCGGCCGTGGAGCGGGCATTGACCCCGAGCAGATGGGCGATGAACTCGTCACTGAGTTGCTTCAAGTAGGGTTCAATTCCCCGCGACCGGAGCGCCGAACCGCGCAGCGTGATCTGCCCGTTGACCGCCAGCGCGTAGTTCTTCGCCTTGTAGCAGAACATGGCATCGTAATTGCCATCGAACTCCAACTCGATCCCAACCGGCAGAATGGACTGCACGGCGGCCAGCAGCTTTTCCGGGGCCGGATAGAATTCTTCCGACGAAAGATAAATGCCATCCGTGTCCGCCTCGAGGATCGTGCACCCGTGGCGTTGGAATTCCTCGATCAACGCTTGCAACAGCTCGCGCCCGCGGCGCGTGACCTCGGCCGCCAGCTCCCCGTCGCCAAAACGCGCACCGGAAAAACCCAGGTAGCCGTAGAAGGAATTGATCAGGATCTTGAACGTCGCTTGCCGGGCCTGCGACTCATCGCGCTCGGCCTGGGTCGGAGCACTCCTGGCCAGCTGTTTGTATTTGAGCCGGTATTCGCGCAGCCGCTGGAGCAGGGGAATGAAAACGCCGAGCGTGTCGGGCTTCGGGTTCCGACCGATCTGCAGCAACAGGCTGGGATAAAGCGACGCGACGTCGAAATGCAGCACGTGCCGAAAGACCCCTTCTTGGAAACTCCGGGTGAAACCGCCCTCAAAGCTGCCGATCTGCACCGGCGCGGCGCACGCCGCCCGCGCATGGTAATACTCCTCGAGGAACAGCAGGTCGATCTTACCCGCCGTGCCGCGCAAGGCCGCATCCTGCAACAACAGCGGAAACGCCCGTGCTTGCTCAAAGTAGGTGGGCAGCAGCAGATCGGCAATGCCCTTGGTCTCGCGCAAGTCGTCGGCGAGGTAGGCGAGGAACTTGGGTCGATCGCGGCGGAATTCATCCTGAATGCCGATCCCGTCGATGTAGGTTCGTCCCTCGCCGGACTCGGGCGTCACGCCAAAGTAGACGGCCGCCTCTTTCAACCCGTAGGAAGTCATCTCCCGCGCGGTGATGTCGTTGAGTTGAACCAGCAGGTAGGTGTCGATCACCGCCCGGCCGGGCAGGTCGCAGCGGGGAAAATCCAACCAGCGCTCCGCGATTTTCAACCGGCTGTTGCGAAACGTCGCGGGTTGGCCGAACCGCCCCCAGGCACAAGGCACCTTGTGGCGGCGGCAGCGCTGTCGCAGGTAATCGAGATCGAACTTGAAGAGATTGTGCCCTTCCACCACGTCCGGATCCAACTCGCGCAAGACGTCGTTGAAGCGCAGCAAGAGGCGCAGCTCGCCGGCGGGGCTTTCTTCCTCGAGCACCAGCAGCTCGCGCCGCCCGGCGCATTGGAGCCCGATGGCGAGGACCCGGTCGTTCGCGTTCCGCGCATTGCTGAAACTCCCGTCCCCTGTCGCCGCCGTTTCAATGTCGAGCTGGCACCGGCGCAAGTCACCAAAGTGCATCTCAGCATACAGGCGGGTGCGTCGTTGGAGGAGCCACTGGTTCTCGTAGGGCTTCAGCACGTCGATCTTGCCGCCCTCCCGCACCTCCTTGAAGAAGCGTTCAAAGGTCGGCAACGAGTCCGCGTGCGCGAGCCACGAGAAAGCATCGTCGCCCTGCAGGCGTTCGAAAGAGACGTCGGCTTGCGTTCCGCACTCACCCGTCCACGCAAAAGGGCGGAAATCCTCCGCGCGCTCGACGCGGTCGCCCGCCGGAGTGGCAACGGCAACATGGGCGCGGCCCGCGGGATCAATCCACAGGCCGCACAGCGATTCGGACATGAGCTTTCCGCCGGCTTAGAACGGCCGGAAGTAAACCATGAACACCCCGGCCGCGACGATCACCATGGCGATCGTGCTGAGCATGCTGCGCAATTGGGGTTTGCGGTAGGCAATGCCCGCCAGCGCCGAGAAGCCGATCAAGCAGACCAGCTTCACGACCACCCAACCGGTCAGGAACGGAATCTTGTTCAGCGTCAGCATGCCAAAGCCGCTGATGAACAGCAGCAACGCGGCGATGCCGGTGATCATCATCGTGCGTTTCTTGTTTTCGGGCAGCGGATTGGCGAACGCCATGAAGGTGTGTGCGATCAGCACAACCAGCGAGAGGACGTGAAGGATTTGGTAGTAGGGTAGACGTTCCATGATGGGTGGGTGGAGGGAAAATTAGTGACACCCCGCCTGTGCCGTGCGCCCAAAGGCTCATTTCCTTTTTAGGTAAAGGTGGGCACCAACCACCGCGCTTCAGCCTTCCGGTTTACGGCCTGGCATCCACACGGCTTTACGGTTCCCAAATGATCACAAAGGCAAAGAGCTGTTATTGAAAAGCACCTCGAACACTACAGGGTGTCGCGGCTGACGGTAGCCCTCCCCTCCCCTCCGTCAAACGCCAATCGTCACGATCGTCGCGCCGTCGCCAGCCCCTCAGTCGCTCGACGAGGGATCAAGGTGTTGCACGATGAGCTCCTGCAACGTGGCCAGGAACGCGTAGGCCGCAAAGGCGCGGCTCTGGAGCTCGGAGAGCGATTCGAGGGTCATACTCCCCGTCTCGAGCTGCTCATCATCCAGACCCTGCAAGTGCACGACGCGCAGGCGCAACCGGATGGCCGTGCACGCGCGCAGGATCGGTTCGGCATTCGTGGGATCCAACGCCAGCACTCCGGTCGCAAAAAAATCGACGTCAAACATTCCCAGCATCAACGCGAGATCGCTGCGTTGTCCGTCCAGCAACTCGGCCCGCCACGAGGCGGCAAACTCGGTGTCTTGGGACGGGACACTTGCTTCGATGGCCAGCGCGGGCTCCAAATCGTCTGCCGCCACTTTCATGACGTCGAGCAGCGGCGCGACAGCACCGAGGTTCAATTTCACCTCAATGCGTTTCATGGGATTCAAGGACCGCGGTGAGGTGCCACTGCTGGAGCGTGAAAACGTAGGCTTCGGCTTGCTCGCGCATGCCGCTCCAGACGACCGAGCGCCCCTGCTCGTGCACCTCGAGCATGTGCTTGCGCGCCCGCGTCTCATCAAAACCGAGGACTTTTTTGAACACCATCACCACGTAGGACATCAGATTCACGGGGTCGTTCAAAACGACCACATGCCACGTGTCCTGCAACTGCGTGGCAGTGGCAGTCGCCGGGAACGGTGATTGAAATGGATTTTTCTCAGGCACTGCCGTTTCAGGTCAACACAGGCGCACGCTGGGACACCGTTCAGGCGCCGGCGGCATCCGCCGCACTGCGCACGGCTTCGGCCACCACGGCATCGGCTTCGGCGAGGAGGACTTTGCGGACGTCCTTCTGCGCGCGCCATTTCATTTCGATGATTCCTTCCTTCAGTCCCCGGCCGCCCACGGTCAGGCGCAGCGGGATACCAATCAGGTCGGCGTCCTTGAATTTGACTCCGGGGCGTTCATTGCGGTCGTCGAGCAACACGTCGGCGCCGGCCTTCTCCGCCGCGGTCGCCAATTGGAGGGCGACTTCGCTGGCGGCCGCATCCTGCGGATCGAGATTGACGACCAGCACCTGCCACGGGGCCACGTGCCAGGGCCACACAATGCCATCCGCGTCGTTGGACTGTTCGATGACTGCCTGAAGGGTCCGGCTGATCCCGATGCCGTAGCAACCCATCACGAGCGGATGGCTCTGCTTTTGGTCGTCGGTGTAAACCGCGCCGAATTTTTCGGAATACTTGGTGCCAAGGATGAAGATATGGCCGACCTCAATGGCTCGGACGATCTTCAGCGGCTCACCGGACTTCGGGCAGGGTTCGCCTTCGCGCACGCGGCGGAAGTCGCCAAATCGGGTGATCTCCAGATCGCGGGTCACGTTCACGTTGCGCACGTGGAAGCCGTCCTTGTTGGCACCGGTGGTGCCGTTGCCCACGAGCCGAATCGCATGGTCGGCGAAGATGCCGGCCAAAGCGCTGGAATTTTTGATCGTGCCCTTCACCGTGCCGAGGCTGCCCGGCTTGGCTCCCATGAGCGGTTCGATTTCTTCCGGCGTCGCCGGACGGAAGAGTTGGAAGCCCAGAACGCCGAGCTTGGCCTCTTCGAGATCGTCGCAACCGCGCACGACCACGAGGAACGGTTTGCCGTCTCCCATGAACACGAGGGTCTTGAACTGTTGGTCCGCGGCGATGCCGTAGGGTGCCGCCGCCAGCGCGGCGATCGTCACCGCGCCGGGCGTGGCGAACTCTTCCACCGCACCGACCGGAGCAGCGTTCACCCAGGCAGCGGGCACGATCGCGCTCGTGGCTTTTTCGAGGTTGGCAGAGTAGCCGGCGTCGGAATAGACGACGTCATCATCACCGACAGGCGCCGGAACCATGAACTCGTGGGAAAAACTGCCGCCCATCACGCCGGTGTCGGCTTCCACCGGAATCGTCTTGAGGCCGCAGCGGGTGAAAAAAGCCGAGTAGGCCCGCTTCATCTTCGTGTAGCTCTCGATCGCGCCGGCGTCGTTCGCGTCGAAACTATACGCATCCTTCATGATGAA
>JAUXOH010000169.1 GCA_030682505.1 Candidatus Didemnitutus sp.
GTGCGGCCGATGGCCATGGCCTCGCCGACCGACTTCATCGCCGAGGTGAGGGTCGTGTTGGCGCCGGGGAATTTCTCAAAGGCGAAACGCGGCATCTTGGTGACGACATAATCGATCGTCGGTTCGAAGCTCGCGGGCGTCAGCCGCGTGATGTCGTTGCGCAGCTCGTCGAGCGTGTAGCCGACGGCCAGCTTGGCCGCGATCTTGGCGATCGGAAAACCGGTCGCCTTTGACGCACGCGCCGAGGAGCGCGAGACGCGCCGATTCATCTCGATCACCACCTGCCGGCCGGTCTGCGGATCGACGGAAAATTGGATGTTCGAACCGCCGGTCTCGACGCCGATATCGCGGATGACCGCAAACGAGGCGTCGCGCATCACCTGGTATTCCTTGTCGGTGAGGGTCAGCGCCGGGGCCACGGTGATGGAGTCGCCGGTGTGGACGCCCATCGGGTCAAAATTCTCGATCGAGCAGATGACGACACACTGGTCCTTGTGGTCGCGCATGACTTCCATCTCGTATTCCTTCCAGCCGAGCAGGCACTCTTCGACCAGCACCTCGGTGGTCGGCGAAGCTTCGAGGCCGCCGGCGACGATCTGTTCGAACTCCTCACGATTGTAGGCAATGCCCCCACCCGTGCCGCCGAGCGTGAAGGACGGGCGAATAATCAAGGGGAAAGCCCCGATCTCCTCGGCGGCCCGGCGGGCTTCGTCGAGCGTGTGCGCCGTGCGGGACTTCGCGACGTCGAGGCCGATCTTGAGCATCGCGTCTTTGAAAAGTTGGCGGTCTTCACCCTTCTCAATCGCCGGGGGCTTCGCCCCGATCATTTCCACGCCGTATTTTTCGAGGATGCCGGCCTTGTCGAGTTGCAGCGAAAGATTGAGGGCCGTCTGGCCGCCTAGGGTCGGAAGGAGGGCGGAGGGACGCTCCTTCGCGATGATCTTCTCCAAAATATCAACCGTCAGTGGCTCGATGTAGGTGACATCGGCGAATTCTGGATCGGTCATGATCGTGGCCGGATTGGAGTTAACCAAAATGACCTTGTAGCCCTCTTCCTTGAGGGCCTTGCACGCTTGGGTGCCGGAGTAGTCGAACTCGCAGGCCTGGCCGATAATGATCGGGCCAGCGCCGATGATCAGGATGGATTTGAGGTCGGTGCGTTTAGGCATGAGCGCAGATTTCGCTGAGGGTTGGGCCCGTCGAAACGCCGCGCAAGCGGGAAAAGAAATTGAGACACAAAACGAGTGGCTCACTTTCGGGGGGCGGCGCCCCGATCGGTCTCATCAGCCGAGCTTGGCGGGATCGATGCCGAGGGCTTGGGCCGCCTTGGCCTTGTCGCCCCCACAGGCGTGCAATACGCGGGCGAGATACTTCTTCTCCTGCCCCGCGAGATAATCAGACAAAGAGGGCCAGTCCTTCAGCTCGTGCACCCGGAGGGGCAGTTGCTCGGACGTGACGACCCGCGTTTCGGAGGTCGAGATCACTTGCGAAATGACCTGGGTGAATTCCGCGAGATTGCCCGGCCAACGGTAGGCCTTGATCGTCGCCAGAGCGTCTTCGGTGAATTCAATCTGGTGCGCTTCAAACTGCGGATTGGCCGACTTCATTGCCACATCCTTCAGGAGCAGCGGGATGTCTTCCTACCTGTCGCGCAGCGGCGGCATGTTCACCGGCAACGCGGCAATCCGGTAAAAGAGCTCTTCGTTGAACCCACCTTCCTCCGTCAGTTTTTCGAGGTCAACTTCGGTGGAGCAAATCAGACGCACATTCGCGGCATGGCCGCGCAACACCGACACGAGCTTCCCTTGCGCGGCCTTGTCGAGGCATTGAATGTGTTGAAGCACCAGCGTGCCCCCCTTGGCTTGCAGCACCCACTTGCCGCCGGAGCCATCCGCTCCGAGCAGACCTTCGTGCAGCACGTCACCGGTGTGCAACTGGCAATCAATGTTGACGATCGGGCTGCCTGCCGGCGTGCCGGCCAGATGCAACAACTCGGCCGCAATTTCATGTCCCGCACCGAGTTCGCCCGAAATGAGCACCGGGTTCTGGGCAGTCGCCAGCTTCTTGAGCTGCGTGCTGAGCCGCTTGATTTTCGTGCTGGTGCCAATGAGCCGGGCGTCAAAGTCGCCCGGTTTGGCGCCACCGCCACCGCCGCCCAACGACTCGCGTTCCGACACGACCATCTTGAATTCAATGCCCCGCTTGAGCGTCTTGATGAGTTCGTCGACGCGGAAGGGTTTTTGCAGATAATCGAAGGCCCCGTATTTCAGGGCCTGAATCGCGCTCTCCGTGCTCGCATAGGCGGTCATGATCACGACCACGGCCGACGGATTGTATTGCTTCAGTTGCTTGAGCAACGTGATGCCATCCATCGGCTTCATGTCGATGTCGGCCAGCACTAGGTCAAAACTCCCGGCCTTGTAACGGATCAGTGCTTTTTCACCATCCGTCGCGAACGCCGTGGTGTAGCCGGTCGGTTGGATGACTGCTTCCAACATCTCGTGAATGGAGATGAGGTCGTCGACTATGAGAATGGATGGCATAACAAAACGGGTTTTGACCCTGCAACTCGGCCACGTCGCATGCAAGCGACATTGCGTAAATTGTCGGTAAAGGAGTTCCGGACCTTAAACTCCACCGGCAACCGCACCAAGTTGAAAGATGGGGAGGAACATCGCCATGACGATGCCGCCCACCACCACCCCAAGGAAAACGATCAGCAGCGGCTCGATCAGGGAGGTCAGCGCCGCCACCGTGGCGTCGCACTCCGTATCGTAGAAATCAGCGACCTTGTTCATCATGCCGTCCACGTTACCGGTGGATTCACCGGCCTTAACCATGTGCTTCATCATGGGTGGAAAGAACTCATTGGCCGCCATTACTTCGGAAACCTGGCCACCCTGCGAGACGTGCTTGGAGATTTCGCTGCATGCCTCCTCCACCTGCACCATGCCCGAGGCCGAAGCGACGATCTCCAGCGTGCGCAGGATCGGCACGCCCGAGCGCATGAGCGTGGCATAGGTGCGGCAGAAACGGGAAAGTGCAATCTTGTGCACGAGCGAGCCAAAGATCGGCGCGCGAACCAGGAAGAGATCCTTCTGGCGCCGGCCGACCGGGGTCGCCGTATATTTTTGCATGAACTTAAAGATGGCAAAACAAACGATGAGGATGGCCCACCACCACGCCTTCATGAAATCGCTCAAATCAATGAGCAACTGGGTGGGCGTCGGCAGCTTGGCGCCAAAATCGGCAAACATTTCGGCGAAAACCGGGATGACGAAAATGAGCAGCACGTTGACCAGAGCGACGGCGAGGCCGATGACCGCCACCGGGTAGGTCATTGCGGACTTGACCTTCTTGGTAAGTTTGACCGACGACTCAAAATAGGACGCCACCTTGCCCAGGATCTCCGCCAAACCACCGGACGCTTCGCCCGCTTCCACCATGGAGATGAAAAGGTTGTTGAAGGAATTGGGAAATTTCTTGACCGATTGCGAAAACGACGTGCCGGTGGCAATGTCATTGCGCACGTCCCGGATCACGATGCGGAAAATCTGGTCCTCGGTCTGGTCCTGCAGCGCTTCCAAGCACGAAACGAGCGGCAAACCGGCCTGCAGGAGCGAGGCGAGCTGACCTGTAAAAATGGCGAGCTCGCCCATGTCCAACTTGTAGGACTTGGCCTTCTTCTCGAGGGCCTTTTGCTTCGCAAGATTTTGCGCGGCCAATACAGCAGACTTGGGTTTCGCGGCAGCGGTGGTGGCCATATGGCTCGGTTAAAGACGATGGGCTCTGGGCTCGCAACCCTTTCCTGTCCCCCACCGGACTTTAACAAAAGCTTGAAGCGGAGCTTCGCACCGACACTGTGACCACGCTGTGCTCGCGGGCATAGTTTAGTGGTAAAACTCCTGTCTTCCAAACAGGTATCGTCGGTTCGATTCCGTCTGCCCGCACCATCGGGAATCGCCTCCAAGCGCACCGGGGTTCTCCGCCCGGCGTCTGCGCCTGCCCTCTCCCAACCCTCGCGCCGGGCCGAATCGCCAACCTCTCGTGAATCTCGCCCTCTTTTCGCCGGACGAAATTTCCCACCCCCTGCCTCGCTCGGACCGCCGCGCCCGGCACGTCCTCGACGTCTTGCACGGCACGGTCGGCACGCAGTTTGACGTCGGCCTCGTCAATGGCCCGCGGGGCAAGGCCACGGTGCAATCCATCGACGCCGAGGCAATCTCGCTGGCCTTCGAGTGGACCGTCCCTCCTCCCGCCGCCGATCCCATCACGTTGTTGATCGGTCTTTCGCGCCCGCAAACAGCCCGGGATATTCTGCGCGAGGCCACGACACTTGGCGTCAGTGCGATCCACTTTGTCGCCACGGAAAAGACCGAACCGGGCTACGCCCACAGCACCCTTTGGCGCGACGGGGAATGGCAACGCCATGTCTTGGCCGGAGCCGAACAGGCGTTTTCGACGCAAGTTCCAACCGTCACGGCGGATTCAAAGCTCGCTGCCGCCCTGACAACGTTGCCGCCCGAAGTCCTGCGGCTGGCCCTCGACAACTACGAGGCCACGGCACCGCTGGCAGGTTACGCCGGCTGGCGCGACGCCTCCCCGGCCACACCGGTGGTGCTCGCCTTCGGTCCGGAGCGCGGCTGGTCCCCCCGCGACCGACAAGAACTCAAAACCGCCGATTTTCCCTTCGTCCACCTCGGATCCCGGGTCTACCGACTCGAAACCGCGGTCATCGCTGCGTTGACCCTCGTCAAATCCGCCCGCGGCACTTGGTCGGCTTGAGCCAAACGCAATCCGAGACGGTTATGCTTTCCGGAAGAAACTCACCGTCGGTTGGTGCGCCCCCTTGCCAAGACGCTTCACGCAGGTCCACCCAACGGGCGAGAGCTCCAACTCCCCGGGCATTTCGAAAATGATCACCGGGTCCTCGTGCGAAGAAAGCAGGTCGGATAGATTTGTAAATAATTTCAAGCCAACTGCTTCAATGATCTCATAGGGTGGATCGATAAAGACGAGATCAGGCGCGGCTCCCAGCGAAAGTGATGCCGAGGTCGCATCGCCCGTCAGCACCACGAGGTCATCGATTTCGCGCGCCAGGCTCTTGCCCACCGCCGCCAGATTTCGCCGAAGACAGGCCACCGCCTTGGGGTTCTTCTCCACAAAGGTCCCGTTCGCCGCTCCGCGACTCAGGGCTTCCAGTCCGTAAGCCCCGCTGCCCGCGAACAAATCAAGAAACCGCGCGCCCGGGACACGACTGGCAAGACTGGAAAAAACCGCCTGCCGCATTGCGTCCGTGGCCGGTCGCACGGCGTCGCCCTTGGGGACCGACAAAGGGATGCCACGAGCATTGCCACCGGTTATACGCATCGGGAGCTCAACGTTATAGTTTCCCCAATAAAACCAATAATCGGTCGGCGGGATGGAACACTTACAATTGGCTCGGGTTGAAACATACTGTTTGCGCCCTCCAGCAGACGGATTTATCTCTCACAATCCTCTGGAGGTCATCACCTAACTGGCCACCGGAATCACAAAGGCAATGCCTTACCTCGCTCCCCGCATCTTGTCCCGACTTCCCGTCCGGCTGCTCCTCGCAGTTGGTCTGGTCGGGACGTGTGCGTCAGCCGTGGAACTGAACATGTGGCCGTTGTGGGTCGCCCATCACGACGAGCAAACCGGCGAGGTCACCGCCGCGCAAGCGCTCGGTCCCCTCTGGCAGGAACGCCGGGAGGCCAACGGCGCAGTCACGCAAGTCTGGCGCCCGATTTTTCTGCGCCAAGTCAACGGCGACCGGACGACCAGCCATTTGTTCTATCCCTTTTTCAGCTGGCAACACGACGCCGATTCCTCGGCCTTCACCTTCTTCCAACTTCTCAACCGGAGTCGCACCACGGCGGCCGACGACTCCGCGGTGGAGAGATTCGACCTGTGGCCGTTCTATTTCTCCCGCCAGACCAACGATCCGGCCACCAGTTATCGTGCCCTCCTGCCCGTGGCCGGCACCATCAGGCATCGCTTCGGGAAAGACGAACTGACCTGGGTGGCCTTCCCGCTCTATTTTAGGGTCGAGCAGGCCGGCAAGCGCACGCACCACACGCCCTGGCCCTTGGTGCGCCGCATCGAGGGCAACGGGCATCACGGCTTCGAGTTGTGGCCGCTCGCCGGTTCGCGCGGACGCGCCGGCGACTATCGCGAGCAATTCGCGCTGTGGCCGCTCCTCTACCGCCAGGAGAAAAACATGTCGGCCCCCGTTCCCGACCGGCGCCTCGGCGTGCTGCCCCTATATACGCGCGAAACCGGACCGGGCTACCGCAGCGAGAATTTCCTCTGGCCCTTCTTCGGTTACACCGATCGCACCGAACCCCGACGCTACCATGAAACGCGCTACCTCTGGCCCTTGCTCGTGCAAGGCCACGGCACCGAACATCAAGTCAACCGCTGGGCTCCCTTTTACTCCCACTCGGTCAACCAGGGCTACGACAAGACCTGGCTGATGTGGCCGCTGCTCCGCCAGGCCCACTGGCAGGAAGGCGACATCAACCACCAACGCAGCCAGCTGCTGTGGTTTCTTTATTGGTCAAGCGAGCAGCGCAGCCTCGCCCATCCCGCGGCCGCCCCCGCCTACAAGAAACACCTGTGGCCCCTCCTCAGCGTGTGGGACAACGGCGCCGGGCGCCGGCAATGGCAGACGCTCAGCCCGCTCGAGGTTTTCTTTCCCACCAACGACACCGTTCGCCAACTCTACACGCCCCTCTTCGCTCTTTTCCGCTACGATCAACGCGCGCCCGGCGAGATGCGCTGGTCGTTCCTCTGGAGCGCCGTCAGCCACCGGCGCACGCCCACGGAGCGCGAATTTCATCTCGGCCCTCTCTTCAGCACCTCCACCAACCCCGTTGGCTCCCGCGTCACCCTCGGCGCCGGTTTGCTGAGCTGGCGGCGCGCGGCGGCGGGCCAGCCGTGGAAATTTTCGCTATTCGATTTCCGCCGCTCCTCTGTTAAGAACGGCACACCGACGGTGTCTCCATGAAACCTCTTCAACTCATCCTCGGCCACATCGGCGGTGTCATTCTCTTGCTCACCCGCACGCTGCGCTTCGCCCCGACGCTGCCCCGCCAGTCACGTCGCTTCATCGATCAGTGCTACCTGATCGGCTACACGTCACTGCCGATCGTCACGATCCTGAGCTTCTTCATCGGCAGCGTGCTGGCACTGCAGAGCGGCTACTCGATGCAGAATTTCGGCGCGAAACAGTTCATTGGCAGCCTGGTCGGTTTGTCGATGGCCCGGGAACTCGGTCCAGTCATGGTCGCCATCCTCATCGCCGGTCGCGTCGGGTCCGCCATCACCGCCGAGCTGGCCTCGATGAAGGTCTATCAGGAAATCGACGCGCTCGTGACGATGAACATCTCGCCCGAGCGGATTCTGGTGTTGCCGCGGCTGGCCGCGATTCTCGTCATGATGCCCGTCCTTGCCCTGATCGCGAACCTCTGCGGTTGGTATGGCGGCGCCCTCGTTTGCCAATACACGCATTTCATCTCCGTCGACAGCGAAGCCTATTTCGCCGTGCTCAAGCGCTACATGGAGTGGAAGGACATCACGGACGGCCTGCTCAAGGCCGAAGTCTTCGGCTTCGTGATCGTGCTCGTCTGCTGTTACATCGGTCTCAACACCAAGGGCGGTCCGCGCGAAATCGGCCAGTCCGTCACGAAGGCGGTCGTCACCTCACTCATCCTCATCCTGGTGCTGGATTATTTCGTCACCAAAGCCCTCCTCTGACCAGCATGAGCACCTTCACCGCCACTCCTTTCGTCGACAAAACCTTCGGCGTCACGATCACCAACCTCACCAAGCGCTTCGGTGACGTCACCGTACTCAAGGACATCAATCTCGAGATCAGGCCGGGGGAAATTTTCTGCCTGATGGGACCCAGCGGCTCCGGCAAGAGTGTCCTGCTCAAGCACATTGTCGGGCTGGAAGCCCCGACGAGCGGGCAGGTGCACATCGGCGAGTTCGACGCGGCTGATCCCGAGACCCGCGCCAAGGTGCACATCGCTCTGGTTTTTCAGGCCGGCGCGCTCTTCAATTCCCTCTCGGTTTACGACAATCTGGCGCTCTACCCGCGCGAGCACCAACTCTGCAACGAAGCCGGGATTCGCGAGCGCGTGATGAGCAACCTCGCCATGCTCTCGTTGGAGGACGCCGCCGCCAAGTTTCCCTCCGAACTTTCCGGCGGTATGAAGAAGCGCGTGGCGATCGCCCGCGCGCTCGTGATGGAACCCCAATTGCTGATCTACGACGAGCCCACCTCGGAACTCGATCCGGTCATGGGCGCAACCATCACCGAGATCATTGCCACCCTGCGCGAACAAACCGCGGTCACCAGCATTGTCGTCACCCACGACCGCGATCTCGCGCTCAACATCGCCGACCGGATCGCCATCATCATGGACGGCCGGATCCATGCCACCGGCACCGCCGCCGAATTCCGCGAACCCACCGATCAGGTCATCGCCGATTTTCTCTCCCCTGTCATCGACACCAAGAATCCCCGTTTCAAGAAACTAAAAGGCTAATCTCATGAACAACACCCAACAGTCCATCCGCGTGGGCCTCTTCTTTTTGCTCGGCTGCGCGCTCGCCTGGATCACTTTTGAAGCGCTGACCGGCGGCCAGGCCTTCAAGCACAGTGGCTACACGCTGATCGCCCCCTTCTCCAACCTCAAGGGCCTCAAGACCGGCGATGAAGTGCAGATGGCCGGCGTGCGCATCGGCTCCGTCATGCAGACCCGTCTGGGCAACAAACGCGTGGAGGCCCTGCTCTCCATCGACGCCAAGGTGAAGATTCCCGACGACGCCGTCGCGTCCGTGGAAACCTCCAGTCTGCTCGGCAGCCAGCATCTTGCCGTCAGTTTCGGCGACTCCCCCACCATGCTCAATCCCGGGGACAACATCAAAACGAAGAACACCGTCGACATGAACGAGGTGATCTCCCAACTCGGTTCCCTCGGCGTCAAACTTGAGGACGTGGCGGGCACCATCGGCAAGGCCCTCGGCGGCGACGCCGGCGGCTCCCTCTTCTCCAAGATCGACCAGCTCGTCGAGGACAACGGGCCCAACCTCACCGAGGCCATCGCCAATCTGCAGGACATCACCGCCAAGCTGAAAAGCGGCGAGGGCACGCTCGGCAAGCTCGTGAATGATTCCAAATTGCACGACGAGCTGCTCAGCGCCGTCAGTGAACTCAAGGTCGCGGCGACCGACGCGCGCGTGGTCCTCCAGGACACCCGGACGATCGTGGCCGACGTGAAGGCGGGCCACGGCGCCGTCGGCGCGCTGTTTTATGATCCCGTGACCGCCGACAACCTGAAGCTGAGCATGAACAACCTGCGCGAGCTCTCGGCCAAGTTGAACAGTGGCGAAGGCACGCTCGGCAAACTCCTCGCCGACGACACGCTCTACAAGGAGATGCAAGGCATCGTGAAAAAGGCGGACCGCGCACTCGATGGTCTCGGTGAACAGGGACCCATCACCGCAGTGGGCGTCGTCGCGGGCGCGCTGTTCTGATCCCGCAGGCAATTCGCTCGCCCGACGCGCCGGGGTGCTTCCGCGCACGATGCTTCCGGCTGGGAGGGAGGGAATCCAGCCGGCGACGGTCGCGCCTGCACGCCGTCGGAGCTGATCAACCGGGGAGCTGGAAGGTCTCGAACTGCTGCTTCACTTCCTGCATGAACGCGGCCGCACCGGCGCCGTTCACCACCTTGTGATCAAAGGTCAGGGAAAGCGTGACGACCTCGCAGGGATAAACGACACCCTCGTCCTTGATCATGCGTTCGTGCGCCGTGCCGATGAAGAGCGTGCCCATGGCCGGCGGCACCACGATCGGTGTCGCGCATTCAACCCCAAAGGAACCCAGGCTCGTGATGTTGAGCGGAGCTTGCACTTCGAGCAGCTTGCCGCCGCGCGTCTCTTCAAGGGCGCGGTTGTAGGCGGCGGAAAATTCCATCCAGCCCAGCTTGTTCGCGTGGCTGATGGCCGCCGTCGCGAGCCGGTCGCCCTCGAGCGCCACGGCGACGCCCTGATCGAAGTCGGGTTGCTCGTAAATATTGCCGTCCTTGCCGACGATCGCGCGAAATGCGGCGTGCTTTTCCTGCGCGCGCGTGACGCACCAAGCCATCATCGCCGAGGGCGAGGGCGCGGCCTTGCCGTGCTTGGCCTTGGCTTCCACGCGGGCCTGCCGGAGGGCATCCCACCGCACATCCATCAACATGTTGGCCGGCACGACCGCATCGAGACGCTTCGTGATCGCAGGGGGCAGAGCAGGGGGGCGAAGGTTGCCTTTCATAGAGCCGGCGGGGGTTGGCGTCGCTGGGGACGCCGGAGGGGATGAACGGGCCGAAACGGTCGGAGCTGCGGCAACGGTCTTGGCCGACGGGGCCGATGACGTCGTTGGTTTGGGCGCAGCCGCACCTTCCACTGGCAGCCCTGCGACGCTTTCGGCATCACCCGCGACCAAGGCGATGACCTGCCCGATGAGCACCGTGTCATCGAGCTTGATGCTCCAGGACTTCAATTTGCCGGCGAACGACGCCTCGACGGGATAAACCGCCTTGTCGGTCTCGAGTTCGCAGAGCACGTCGTCGTGCTGCACGTCATCGCCCGGTTTCTTGTTGAGCGCGACCACGCGCGCCGAGCGCAGGCCTTCACCCATGATCGGCACGCGGACAATGATGTCGCTTGTGCCGGCCACGACCGTGTTCTGCGGGCCGTGGGAATCCACCGCCACGGGCGCGGGTTTTGCGGCGGGAGCAACCGGGGCCGATGAAACCGGGGGGGCCACGGGCGTTTCACCGCGCGCGACGTTCAGCGCCACACTCTGCCAGATTGCTTCCACGATGCGCGGCACATCCGGCAGCGCAGCGTATTCGTAAATCGGATTGTAGCCAATCATCACGTTGCCCTTCGTGATCAACCGGGGCGGCGCTTTCATGCCCGCCCAAAGGTCCATCTGGCCGAGCAGGTGCGTGATGATCATCTGGCCGACAGAGCACGCCTCGGTGTCCTCCTGCACCACGATCAAGCGGCCGGTCTTGCGCACCGAGGCTTCGATCGTGGCCTTGTCCCACGGCATGATGGAACGCAGGTCGATCAGCTCGACGCTCACTTCGCCCTGCAATTGCGCCATGGCCTCGTGCGCCTTTTCCATCGTGTTGCCCCACCCCACGAGCGTGAGGTCATCGCCCTCGGTGACCACGCGCGCCTGGCCAAGCGGAATCGAAACGATGGGCGCAGCCAGGTTGTGCTCGGCCCACAGGAGGTGTTTCGGGGCGAGGAAGATCGTGATGTCTTCGGCGTGCATCGCCGTCCAGAGCAAGCCGGCGGCGTCTTCCGGCGTCGAAGGAATGACGATGTTGATCCCGGGAAAATGCGCGTAGGCCGCTTCGTTCGCCTGCGAGTGCCAGAGACCGCCGCCGGGCAGGTAGGCCCCGTAGGGCGCATAGAAGACCGCAGGCACTTTCCACTGGCCGTTGGAGCGCCAGCGCAGGTTCGCCAAGTTGGAGACCACTTGATTGAAACCCGGAAAACTGAAATCGATGAACTGCAGCTCGAAGACCGGCCGACGCCCGTAGAGCGCCAACCCGCCACCCACGCCGAAAATCGTGGATTCAGCCAGCGGTGAATTAAACACCTGTTCGGGAAAATCCGTGGAGAGTTTTTGCGTGAGCCGGAACACGCCGCCCTTGGGATCCTCGATGTCTTCGCCGAAGAGCATCCGCCCGGGATCGATGTCGAGACCAGCCCGCAGGGTCTGGTTGATGACATCGCCCATGCGATATTTTCCGGCCTGGAAGAGCTCCTCTTTCAGGTCGGGCGATGGCCCGGTGACCTCCAACAACAGTTCGTCAGCGCGCGGATCCTCGGTCTTTTCGGCGGCGGCATATTCCGTCCGCACCTTCGCCTTGATCTCGGCCTCGAGCTTCTCATATCCCGCCGTGGTGATCTCGCCGGCCTGCACCATCTTCTCCTTCAGCCGGAGAATCGGATCCGCGTTCGCCAGAGCGGCGATGTCTTCCTTCGAACGATATAGCGTGTGGTCGTCCGAGCTCGTGTGGCTGGAAAGCCGCTCCAGCTTGCACCACAGCAACACCGGTCCCTCCCCCTGGCGCAGCTGGGCGAGCGCCCGCTGGCTCTCGGCGTGGACCGCTTCGGTATCGGAGCCGTCAACCAGGCGCCACCGCGCCTGGTTCAACACCTCGATCGCGAGCGGATTCGTCTCCCGCGTGGGGGTGGAGATGCCGTAGGCGTTGTCCTCGACAATGATCAAAACCGGCAGCTTCCGCTCAAGGGCAAAGCTGATCGCCTCGTAGAAGTCACCTTGGCGCGTCGCGGCATCGCCGACGGTCGTCACGACCACGCTCTCCTTGCCATCGAGCTTCATGCCCCACGCGACACCGCAGGCCGGCAGGAGCTGCGCGCCCAACGGGGTGGGCACACTGACGATGTTCAGCGCCCGGCAGGAAAAATGCGACGGCATCATGCGGCCGCGTGACTCCGACTCCCGCTTGGCAAAATACTCGAGGGCGAGATGCCGCGTGCTGACCCCCCGGCCCATGCACAGGCCGCGATCCCGGTAGTAGGGCAAAATGAAATCATCCTTGCCCAACAGCGTGCCCAAACTGCTCAGCGCTTCGTGCCCCCGACCGGAAACGTGAAAATGTCCCTTCCCCTGCCGATTCAAACTTTCCTCGCGCAAATCGCCCAACCGGCTCTCCAACATCGTGCGCAGCAGATGGTGGCGTTGTTCCTGGTTCAAAGTCGTGGGCGCAGTCTTGGCCATGGGGGCAATCGTGGAAGGACTGAAAGGTTTTCCAAAATGTCATAACCGGCAATGGATTTCTCCCCAAAATCACGGTGAGGGGCGGCGAAAATTCGCTGCCGGGTGCGCCCGCGATTTCTCCTGCCAACGCTTTAGACAACGTCCCCGACCGGGCGCGCAACCGGCCTTGCGCCGTCCGGCGCAGTGCGGCGCACGCGGGGTGATCGCGAAAAAAACCGCTCAGTAGAGACCGACGCTCTTCGCGTAGCGCATCAGTCCACCGCGAAAGGCCGGGAACCCCGTGCCCATCAACAGCGCAAAGTCGGCTTCGTTGGCCGTCTTGAGCACCCCGTCGTCGAGCACCCGCTTCGTCTCGGCAATCATCACGCCGTTGAGGTGATCTTGAATCGCCTTGGCGTCCATGGCCTTCACCGCCGCGGGAGCGAAGGACTGCATCGCGGGATTCAACGCCTCCTTGCCGCCCTCGTAGGTGTAAAAGCCCGTCGAGGCACCGTTCTTCCGCCCTTTCAGACCGGCGGCGAGCATGCGATGGCAAACGGTGGCACTCGGAAACCGGTCCGCAAAATAGTGCTTCATCTCGCCGTAGATGAAATCCGTCACGTCCACCCCGACCTCGTCGATCAGGCGCATCGGGCCCATCGGCCAGCCCCAGTCCCGCATGGCGCGATCGATCACATCACTCGGCACCCCCTGCTCCCACAGCAGACAGGCTTCGTTGAGGTAGAAAAACAACACGCGCGTGACGAGGAAGCCCGGCGAGGATTTGCAGATCACCGGCGTCTTGCCGAGGTGCTTGGCGAACGCCAGCACGCAATCCGCCGTGTCGCGCGTGGTGTGCGGACTGAGCACCATCTCGATCAGCGGCATCCGGCTCACCGGATTGAAGAAATGCACGCCAATCGTGCGACCCGGGAAAGTCGCGGTGGCCGCCAGCTCCTCGATCGGCAGCGCCGAGGTGTTCGAGGCCAGCACACAATCGGTCCGGACGACGCCGGCAAGATCCGCGAATAGTTTTTGTTTGGCCGCAACGTTTTCGACGATCGCCTCAATCACCAGATCACAATCGGCGAAGTCAGAGAAATCCGTGGTTCCTTGCACGCGCGCCAAGCCCTGCTCCGCCGCCTCGTCGCTCAGCTTGCCCCGTTTGGCCGCCTCGCCAAAGAGACCCTTGATCACGCCCAGGCCGCGTTCGACGAATTCCTGCTTCACGTCGCCCATGACCACCGTGTAGCCGCGCGCCGCGCACCACTGCGCAATGCCCGATCCCATGACGCCGGCCCCCACCACGCCCACGGTCTTGAACGGCACGGGCGCAACCGCACCCTCCGGCTTGGGAAACCACGCATCCACCGTCAGTTTCTTCACCGCGTCCTTCAGGAAAAAGACATGCACCAGATTCTTGGCGACTTCGCCCGCGGCGATCTCGCCAAACAGCGTCGCCTCCAGCGCGAGCGCGGCCTCCAAAGACAGCTCCGCGCCTTGTTCAACCCCATCGAGCACGGCGAGCGGCGCCGGCTGGCCGCGCAGGCGGCTGAGCGCGAACTTGCGTTGCTCGGCAAAAAACGCCGGCTCGGCGGCGACCGCCGGCGCGCGCACGGGTTTGCCTTCGGCCGCCAGCTTGAGGGCGGCCGCCTTCGCCCGCGCTTTCAAATCGGCGGGCGCGACCAGTTCGTCCACCAAGCCCGTCCGATGGGCGTCGGCCGCCGGGAGCAATTGCGCCTTGAGGATGTGTTCCACCGCCGCCTTGCCGCCGAGCAGGCGGGGCAGGCGCGCGCAGCCACCCCAACCAGGGATCAAGCCGATGCCGACCTCGGGGAGCCCGATGACCGTCTCCCGCGCGTTGGTGGCGAGGCGCCAATGACAGGCGAGCGCGATCTCGTAGCCGCCTCCGGCGCAGGCCCCATGAATCGCGCACACCACCGGCACCTTGAACTGGTCGAGCAATCCGAACAGCGCCTGACCGTCGCGCGAGGCCGCGTGCGCCGCGGGCGCGTCAGCGAGCTGGCCGAGCCATTTCAGGTCCGCTCCGGCGATGAAGATCCGTTCCTTGGCGCTGAGCACGACGACCGCCTTGACCGGTTCGGCCGCGAGGGCCTCGATCGCGGCGCGCAAGGCCGCCTGGGTCGGAGGATTGAAGACATTGGCCCGGCTCGCCGAATCATCGAATGTGATCCAGCCGATGCCATCTGCGTCCACGGAGTGGGTTACGGTCGGGGAGTTGCTCATGGGGATAATTTTCCCCAGCAAAAACCGTGTGCTCCGCGCTGACAACGCCAAGGCTGGCGGCCCGGGCAACTATTAGCCCGTTGCTGCCGGGAGTTAACGAACGACGCCTCTCCGCCGCGCCGGTTTCACGCGCGCCGCTTGACGCTGGGCCCGGCGAATTTCCGCAAATATTTCAACGCCACTTCAAAGTCCTTCGGCAGCGGCGTGGTGAGCGTGACGCGCTCGCGCGAGACGGGATGGTTGAATGTGACCGCCGTCGCGTGCAGCGCGAGGCGACCGAGGAGCGGCCGCTCTTCGTCACGCCCCTTGTAACCCCGCTTGAGGGCGGACAGCAGCAGCGGCGTGGAGTTGCCGTAAAGGGGATCGCTCAAAACCGGCGTGCCAGTGGCGGAAAGGTGGAGGCGAACCTGGTGGGTGCGCCCGGATTTGGGTCGGCATTCGAGCAGCGTGAACTGGCCGAAGCGCTCCAGCACCCGCACTTCCGTGACCGCGGCCTGGCCGTGTTTCTTCACCACGCACATTTTTCCCGGGGCTCCCTCGTCTTCCTTGAGCACCAGATCCACTGCATAGGCGTCCTGTTCGGGCGCTCCGACGACGAGGGCGTGGTACACCTTGTCCACCGTTTTCGACTGGAACTGCCCACTCAGAAAATCGAGCGCCACCTTGTTCTTGGCACAAAGGACAAGGCCACTGGTTTCCGCATCGATGCGGTGCACGTTGGCCACTCCCGGTCCCATGGCCCCGCGGACCAACCCCATGAGCGTCACGGCCGACCGATCCCGCCGTTCGGGCACGATGAACATCCCGCTCGGTTTATCGAACGCGATGATCACTTCATCCTCAGAGACAACCGGCGGCAACATGGGGGGCGTTTCAACGCGAACCGGCCCCCGCCCGCAACCCAATACCCAACCCACGGGCAACGGATTCATAACTTTTTTTGCCAAAACACGTTGCTCCGCACTGGCGTCGAGTCCGCGAATCCTTTCAATGGGTCCATGACCCTAGCCCCGCGATTCCTCGTCAATTTATTGGCGAACTACCGCGTGCGGCGTTTACGGAGCCGACTCAAAGCGAAAGAGAATGGCGCAAAACCGCAGCAAGCGACCCTCCATTCCCTGCTTGCCCACCAGAGAAACACGGCGTTCGGCAAGGAACACAAATTTGCGGAAATTAAAAACTACGACGATTTCCGCACGCGCGTCCCTCTGCGCACTTCGGCGGAGTTTCGCTCGTGGGTCGAGCGGATGGCGGCAGGCGAAGCCGATGTGTTGTGGCCCGGCCGCTGTCGCTTCTTTGTCTATACCGCCGGCACGGTCGACGGGACACCCAAGCTCCTGCCCGCCACCGCGGACATGCTGCGACACTTTCGGGGTGCGATCAGCGATGGCCTCCTGCTGCACGCCTCGCGCGCCGGACACACCAAGATTTTTGGCGGACTCCATTTGCATGTCGGCGCCAGCACCGCGCTCTCCTCGGCGAACGGCGCCTATGCGGGCTATCTCGAGGCGGTGGCCGCGGTCACGCTCTCCGAGTGGTCGGCGAAGAATATCTACGCGCCCCAACCTGAACTCGCCCGCCTGCCCGAAGGACCCGAGAAAACGGCGGCCATCGCCACGCAGTTCGCCGCGCGCGATGTGCGCGTGGTCGTCGGCACCCCGACCGCCCTCATCATCCTCGCCGACACGGTGCGGCAGCAGGCCTCGACCGGACCCAAGGCCGCGCCCAACTTGCAGGCGATCTGGCCCCATTTTGAATGCACGGTGCACACCGGAGCCCCCTTGGGCTTGCTCGCTCCCGATCTGCAGGCGGCGGTCGGTCCCGACGCAACCTTGCACGAGGTTTATTCCGCCGCCGAAGGAATCTTCGCGGTGCAAGACGGCGCGCCCGACGCCGGGCTGCGGCTCTCTGTCGACGCGGGAATCTTTTTTGAGTTTCTGCCCCTGCACGACCTCCCTCCCCTCCCCTTGGCCAAACTGGGCTCCCGGTGCATTCCCCTTGAAAAAGCGGAAGCGGGCGTGAATTACAGCCTGGTCGTCTCAACTCCCGCCGGCCTTTGCCGCTGCGTGGTCGGCGACAGCGTGCGATTCATTTCCACGCGCCCCCCGCGTTTGATGGTGACGGGGCGGACGGAACTGGCGCTGAATTCGTTCGGTGAACAAGTGACGGAGCGCATGCTCACCGAGACGCTGCTCGAAGTTTGCGCCCGCAATCTCTGGAAGCCCGTCAACTTCCACGTCGCCCCCTATTTGTTGCGGGCCGTCCCTCGGTTGCATGGTTGTCACGAATGGTGGATTGAACTGCGTCCCGGCACCGTGCGCACGCCCACCGGACCCGTGCTCGCCGACGAATTGGATGCCGAACTCAGCCGGCGCGATCGCGACTACTCGACGTGTCGCGCCAACGGAGTGATGGCGGCGCCCATCGTGCGCCTCGTCATGCCGGGACTCTTCACGCAATGGTCCGAGGCGCACCCCGTTTATGGTGGCGGCGGCAAGCTCACGTGCTGCCGCAATGATCGACTGGTCGCCGACCAACTTGCAGGCATCGCGAAGTTCCATAGCGAAACCCAGTCGCCGTTTTTCCATTCCCGCTGATCCGCGTTTCCGCGGGAGGTCACCGGAGGAGGCAGGTGGGGATCAACCTCTCCCGTCGCTGAAACAGAAAAACTTACTCCTCGTCCGACGACTCGTCGGTCGCGGTATCATCCGCCGGCTTGCGACTGCGGGAACGCTTGGCCTTGGAATCCTTGGCGTTGAGCCAAAGATCCCCCTTTGCATTGCGATTCAGCCAGAAGATTTCGCCGTCGTGTTCGCCGAAGGA
>JAUXOH010000170.1 GCA_030682505.1 Candidatus Didemnitutus sp.
CGAGCAGATCTGGGACGAGGTGCGTTCGCTTTGGCCCGAGGGGGCGGGACTCAGCTACGCCCGCCTCGACCAACTCGGCGGCCTGCAGTGGCCCTGCTACGACGAGAACGACCCCGGCCTGCCCATCCTGCACATTGAAGATTTCACCCACGGCAAGACCACCGCGTTGCGCCGCATCGAGTTTCTCCCCGTGCCGGACGTGAGAAGTTCGGAGTTTCCCTTCGTGCTTACCACGGGACGAAACCTCTTCCAATACAACGCCGCCACCCAAACCGGCCAAACCCCGAACCAGAGCATGCACACGACGGACTTTCTCCAACTGGCGCCGCCGGACGCGACCCGACTCGGGATCTCGGATGGCGAGATCGTGCGGTTGGTCAGCCAGCAGGGTTCCGCCGATCTGCCGGTGCGCATCAGCGGCGCCGTCAAACCGGGCGAAGTCTACACGACGTTTCACTGTGCCCGCGTGTTCCTCAACCAGATCACCACTTCGCAGCGCGACCGTTATACGCAAACCCCGGAATACAAGGTCACCGCCGTTGCGATCGAGAAGCTGGAACCGGCCGTCGTCACCTAGCGGATCGACCCGCCGTCCGCGCGTCCCGAACGACGCGCGGCCGTTCAGAGTTTTTCAATCTGCGCGGCGCAGCACTTGTATTCCGCCGTCGCAGTGACCGGATCAAAAACGTCGTTGGTGATATTGTTGGTCGGTTCCTCGGTGAAGTGAAAGGGCATCCAAATGAGGTCGGGTCGAACGCGTTCGCCCACGGCGGCGCGCCCGGTGACTTTGCCCCGCCGCGTGCGCACGACGATCTTCTCGCCCCGCTCGATGCCGTAGCGGGCAGCGGTTTCCGGGTGGATTTCCACAAAGTTCTCCGGATCCCGTTGGTTGATGACATCGGCTTTCCGCGTCATGCTGCCGCAGTTGTAGTTATAGAGGGTGCGGCCCGTGGAAAGGATCAGCGGATATTCTGCGCAGGGCTCCTCCTTCTGCGCCTGGAAGGTGATCGCATGGAACCTGCCCTTGCCGCGCGTGAACTTGCCCTCGTGCAAAAAGGTCGTGCCCGGATGCTCCGCCGTCGGGCACGGCCATTGCAACCCGCGTTCGCCGATGCGCTGATGGCTCATGCCGCCAAACAGCGGCGTGAGGCTGGCCATCTCGTCGAACACCTGCGCCGGGCTTTCGTAGTGCATCGGATAGCCCATCGCGGTGGATACGAGGCAGAGAATTTCCCAATCCGCCTTCGCTTCACCCGGCGGCTCGACGGCCTTCCGGATCAATTGCATCCGGCGCTCGGAGGCACTGAACGTGCCGTCCTTTTCAGCCCAGCACGCGCTCGGCAGAATGACGTGCGCCAGCTTGGCGGTCTCGGACATGAAAATCTCCTGGCAAACCAACAATTCCAACTTGGCCAAGTCCTCGATCACACGGGTCTGGTTGGGCTCGGTGGACACCACGTCCTGGCCGACGATGTAGAGGGCCTTGAGTTCACCCCGGCCCGCCGCGGAAACGAAGAGGGGCACCTTTCCGCCCGGGGTTTGCGGCAGCGGAACACCCCACGCCTGTTCAAACTTCGCGCGCACCACCGGATCGGCCCAGTCCTGATAACCGGGCAGCTTGTTCGCCATCGCGCCCATGTCGCAGGCGCCCTGCACGTTGTTCTGACCCCGCAACGGGTTGACGCCGCTCGCCCACTTGCCGATCTGGCCGGTGAGCATCGCGAGGTTGGCGATGTTCTTCACGTTGTCCGTGCCGCACGAGTGCTCCGTGATTCCCAGGGTGTAGAAGATGGCGCTGGGCTTTCCTGTCGCATAAAGGCGGGCCGCCGCACGAATCTGGCCGGCTTCCACGCCGCAATACTTTGCCGCCTCCTCGACGCTGAAAGCTTCCAGATTCCGTTCGAATTCCTCAAACCCTTCGCAGCGGTCCGCCACAAACGCCTCGTCGGCCAGTCCTTCGTCGAGGATGCAGCGCATGAGCGCGTTGAGGAGCATGTTGTCGCTGCCGGGACGGTGCTGGAGGTGGATCAGGGCGCGCTGGGCGAGCCAAGTCCGTCGCGGATCGCACACGATCAACTTCGCTCCGCGGCGCAGCGCGCGCTTCATTTCCAGCGCGATGACCGGGTGCGCCTCGGTGGGATTTGCCCCGATCAAGAACATCACGTCGCAGTCCTTGATCTCGCGCACGCTGTTGGTCATGGCGCCGCTGCCGAACGACGCCGCGAGTCCCGCGACCGTCGGCGCGTGGCAGCTCGTGGCGCAGTTGTCCACGTTGTTGGTCCCCGCCGCCGCGCGGGCGAGCTTCTGCACCAGATAGTTTTCCTCGTTCGGGCAGCGGGCGGAGGAAATGAACGCCAGCGCATCCGGTCCGTGCTGCGCGCGAATCTCGCGTAGCCGGCGCCCGACAAAACCGATCGCCTCTTCCCAGGTCGCCCGCTGGAAACCGCTGGCGGTGCGAATCAAGGGGTGCGTCAGCCGTTCCGGCGAACTGACGTAGTCAAACCCGTAGTGACCCTTCACGCAGAGATTGCCGCCGTTGATCGGCGCATCGGTCGACGACGTGGCGCGAACGATCCGGTTGCGTTGCCGGTCCACCAGCAGATCCATCTGGCAGCCCACCCCGCAATAGGGGCAGATGGTCTTGACGCGGGTCAGGTCGCTGTCGCGACCCCGGCCGACCGCCCGCTTGTCGAGCATCGCGCCGACAGGGCAGACCCGAACGCAGCCGCCGCACGACTCACAGGTGGTCAGATGCAGATCCTCCTTGAAAGGCGTGGTGACCTCCGTGCGATTGGCCCGCCAGGCAAACGTCAGTGCCTCCGACATCTGGACCGTTTCGCAATACTTCACACACAGGCCACAGCGGATGCACTTGTCCGGATCGAAATGGATGCCCTTGTTGCGGCTCGTGAAATTCTCGCTGGGCGGCTGGCGCACGTAGGCTCCGAAGCGCTCCTGATCGGCCTGATAGCGGTAGGAGTAGTCCTGCAGCTTGCAGGCCCCGTTCTTGTCGCACGTGGTGCAAGCGGAGCAATGATCGGAGAGAATCAGCTCCAGAACGTTTTTCCGGCGGAGTGCGATCTCGTCGTCGTCCGTGACAATCTTCATCCCCTCGGCGACAGGCGTCGTGCAGGAAGTGACGAGGCCCCGCATTCCTTCCACCTTCACGACGCACAGGCGGCAACCACCGATCGCCTCGACGCGCGGGTCGAAACAGAGGTGTGGAATGTCGATGCCGGACGCCCGGGCGGCTTCCAGCACGGTCACTCCCGCGGGAGCAGTCAGGGAGCGATCATTGAAAGTGAGTGAGACGGTTTTCATGGCCGACATTGTCAGTTCCTCAGCACCGCCTCGAACTTGCAGACGTCGAAGCATGAGCCGCAACGGACACAAACCTCGGGATCGATCACATGGGCCTGCTTTCTTTCCCCGCTGATGCCGTCCACGGGACAATGCCGGGCGCACAGGCCGCAGCCTTTGCACAAATCGGCGATGATGGAGTAAGTCACCAGTTCACGGCAGGCATGCGCCGTGCATTTCTTCTCCCGCACATGCGCCTCATATTCGTGGCGGAAATACTTCAGGGTGGTGAGCACGGGATTCGGCGCGGTCTGGCCGAGTCCGCAGAGCGAGGTGGCCTTCACGCTCAGCGCGAATTCCTCGAGCGTTTGCAGGTCCTCCTCCGTGCCCTTGCCCGCCGTGATGCGGGTCAGGATCTCGAGCATGCGCCGCGTGCCGAGCCGGCAGGGCACGCACTTGCCGCAGGACTCAATCTGGGTGAAGGCGAGAAAATAGCGCGCCACGTCCACCATGCAGGTGTCCTCGTCCATCACGACCATGCCGCCCGATCCCATCATGGAACCGATGCGTCCCAAGGCCTCGAAATCCACCGGCGTGTCCAACAGTTCGGCCGGAATGCAACCGCCGCTCGGACCCCCGGTCTGCACGGCCTTCAAACGCTTGCCGTGGCGGACACCGCCGCCGAGGACATCGACGAGGTGGCGCAACGGCGTGCCCATCGGGACTTCGATCAAGCCCGTGTTGTTGACCTTGCCGACGAGGGAGAAAACCGCGGTGCCCGGACTCGTGGGCGTGCC
>JAUXOH010000177.1 GCA_030682505.1 Candidatus Didemnitutus sp.
ATCAGTTTGCAGGATCCGCGACTGAACGTGTTTCTCACGGGCGACAACGAGGACTGCATGGTCGCTGGCCGCCTCTTCACGGAAAACGTGCGCGCGGCAGACACCAACGTCTTTGTTGCCGAACTCATGCCGCGCCGGGACAGCGAGAAGCGGCGCAGCGTGGTCAATTTCAAAGGTCCGAATTTGTTGGGGGCCGTGGTGGCCTACTACGCCGACAGTGAACAGCGGGCGGCGCGCTGTTTTGATCTCGGGGAGGACCAGTTCGCGATGTTGATTTCCCATCCGGATTGCGACGAGCCGTGGTTGCGCACCCTCGACGTGGCGGCGGTGCAGCGGCTCGCGGGGACGGAAACCTTGGCGCGCATCGAACGCCGCGGCTACCGATGGGAGTGCGGCTGCAATCAGCAGAAGATCATGGGGGCGCTCGCCGCGGCGGCGCGCGACGATATGCCGAGGCTCTTTGGCACGGAGGAATCAATCCACGTGCAGTGCCCGCGTTGCGCCGCGATGCACATCCTGACGCGCGAAGCGATGGAAGCGTTTCTGGCCTAGGAAGCGGGCGGACGATTGGCGGCGCGGCGGCGCTCGACAACCTTGGTTCCCGCGGCTCCACTCGCGGCATGAGTCTGTGGGAAATCATCGGCACGGTGCTGGGCGTCGTCGGCGTAGCGCTGATGATCCGCCAGAATATCTGGGGTTGGCCGGTCGGGCTCGTGCAGGTGGCGGTTTACGCGTGGGTGTTCTACGACGTGAAGCTCTATTCCGATGCGCTGCTCCAGATTTGTTTCTTTGTGATTCAAGGCTATGGCTGGGCGCATTGGTTGCGCGGGGCTCACCGCGCCGCGACGAGCACGCTGCCGGTGACGCGCCTCCCGGCGTCGGCGCTGCTCCTTTGGGCAATCGGCGGCGGCCTGATCACGTTCGCCTGGGGGACCCTGATGCACCGGACCACCGACGCAGCGTTGCCCTATTGGGATGCCTTTATTTTGGTTTTCAGCCTCCTGGCACAATGGTGGCAGGCGAGGAAGCACCTTGAATGCTGGGGTGGGTGGGTGATCGTGAACACGGTCGCGATCGGCGTGTATTGGGCGAAGGACCTGCAACTGACGGCGGGACTTTATGGAATTTTCTGGCTGATGGCCCTGTGGGGCTGGCGCGAGTGGCAGCGCTCGATGACGGGAGTCACACCATGAGTGAACCATTGCGCATCGCGGTTTTTGGGCCGGAGTCCACCGGCAAGACCGAACTCGCGGCCCAGCTGTCCGCCCATTACCGCGCGCCACTCGTGGCCGAGTATGCGCGCGAGCGCTGGGACGCCCAACGCGGAGTCCTGAGCCTCGAGGACATGCTGCCCATCGCGAAGGAGCAATGGCGCCGCGAGGACGCGGCCGCTGCGGGTGCACGGGACTTGTTGATTTGTGACACCGAGGCGCTGACAACGATGCTCTGGAGCGACCTGCTCTACGGGACATCGCCGGACGAACTCCGGCGCGGAGCGGAGAAGCGCTGCCGCAATTATGCGCTCTATCTGCTGCTCGATACCGATGTGTCCTTCGCGCCGGATCCACAGCGGTGCTTTCCCGAGGCGGAAGATCGCGCGAGGTGCCGCCGCATCTGGCACGGCGCACTCGAACGGCGGGGCTTGCCCTCTGCCTGGATCCGCGGTGCCTGGGACGAGCGCTTCCGCGCGGCGGTGGCCGCGATCGAAGCCTTGCGGGCGAAAAGCGCTGCTCGCTGAAGCTGCGCGCGGAGGGGTCAGATGTAGTCCGGATACTTGGGATCAAACATGGTGTTTTCGACGTGGGCGCGCAGATCGGTGGGGCAGAGGACGGTGGTGAGCCCGCGGTCAAAGGCAACTTGGGCCACGGCCGTGCCGATGGCGGCGGACACTTCGCGGATGCGCTTCAGATCCGGATAGATCCGTCCGAGTTTGAGGTCGTCGTCGGTTACAAGGTCGGCGAGGACCTTGGCGGCGGTGTAGAACATCTCGTCGGTGACCCGCGTCGACTCGCTCGCGATGACCCCGAGCCCGACCCCGGGGAAGATGTAGCTGTTGTTGCCCTGGCCGGGCACGTGGGTGACGCCGTTGAGCGTCACCGGCGCAAAGGGACTGCCGCTGGCAAAGATCGCGCGACCATCCGTCCATGAGTAACATTGCTCCGCCGTGCACTCCGCGTTGGCGGTGGGATTGGACAGCGCAAAAATCGCGGGGCGCTGGTTGATTTGCGCCATCGCGCGCACGACGGCTTCGGTGAAGGTCTGCGGCATGCCGGAAACGCCGACGATCGACGTCGGTTTGAGCGCTTCCACGGCTTCGAGCAGCGTTTTCATCGGCGCGTGATCGTGGGCGAAACGGAGTTTGTGTTCCACGAGGTCGGTCCGGCTCTTCACCACCAGACCCTTCGAGTCGACAAACCAACACTGCCGACGGGCGTCGGATTCGGACACGCCCTGCAATTTCAGGGCTTCGACGATGAGATCGCCGATGCCGATGCCGGCTTCGCCCGCGCCGAGGAAGAGGATCTTTTGTTGGGCGAGTGGAATGCCGGTAATCCGCTCCGTGGAGAGCAAGCCGGCGAGGGTGACTCCGGCGGTGCCTTGGATGTCGTCGTTGAACGTGCAGGCGACATCACGGAAGCGATGGAGCAGTCGGAAGGCGTTGGCGTTGCCGAAATCTTCGAACTGGATGCAGGCTTTCGGGAAGATCTGCTGGGCGGCTTCGACAAACTCGCCCACGAGCTCGTCGTATTCCGGTCCACGCAGCCGCGGCTCGGGGAGGCCGAGGTAAAGCGGATCGGCGATGAGGGCGGAATTATTGGTGCCGACATCGAGCATGATCGGGAGACATTGGGCCGGGGGAATGCCCGCGCAGGCGGTGTAAAGGGCGAGCTTGCCGACGGGGATGCCCATGCCGTTGGCACCGAGATCGCCGAGCCCGAGGATGCGTTCGCCATCCGTGATGACGATGATGCGCACGTCGGCTTGCGGCCAGCTTTGGAGGAGCAGTTTGATGCGGCCGCGATCATTTCGGGTCAGATAAAGGCCGCGGGGGCGCCGGAAGATGTGGCCGTATTTCTGGCAGGCCAGTCCGACCGTCGGAGTGTAGATGATCGGCATCATCTCCTCGAGATTGGTCATCACCAAGCGGTAGAAGAGCGATTCGTTCCGCTCCTGAAGCGACACGAGGTAAATGTATTTTTCGAGCGGGCTTTCCTTGCGGTGGTAGTTGTCGAGCACCCGAACCAGCTGTTGATCCTGGGTGGTGACGCGAGGGGGCAAGAGTCCCCGCAGTCCCAGCGCATCGCGTTCCTCTTCCGTGAACGCCGTTCCTTTGTTGAATAGCGGGTCGTGCAACAGCTCGACCCCGCGTTTCCCGTGCAGATGAATTGTGGTCATGACCAATACTCCTGGTTGATGGGCCCGCAAGCGCGGGTCGTGACTCCCAAGCTACTGCGCGGGCGCGACCTTCAAAAGCCCAATGACCCCCTTCCGGGCAATCATCACCGCAAGGTTTCACCGCCTGTCTGCGGGCTAATAGTCGTGGCGCGCAAATGGGAGCGCAAGAAATGAGTGGCGACGTTCGCGCGGGAGACTTTCAGTGCTGTTCTGATGAATGAGAGTTACACGTCCCGTTTTGGTGCGCTCGGCCGGCTTTACGGTGCGGCCGCGCTGCCGCGTTTGCGGGCGGCGCACGTCGCCGTGGTCGGCTTGGGTGGCGTCGGCTCCTGGGCGGTGGAGGCCCTCGCGCGCTCGGGGATCGGTGCGCTGACGCTGATCGATTTGGACGACGTGTGCATTACCAACACCAATCGACAATCGCATGCCTTGGTGGGCATGGTCGGCCGACCCAAGGTCAGTGTGCTTGCCGAACGCGTGCACGCGATCAATCCGGAGTGCCGGGTGTTGGCGTTGCCGGAATATTTCACCCCCGAGTCGGCCGAGCGAATTCTCGCCGTGCGCTTCGATTGGCTGATCGACGCTGTCGATGGGATGACCAACAAGACCAACCTGATCGCGGCGTGCGTACGGCATGGTCAAAGGATGTTGACCGTGGCGGGCGCGGGTGGTCGCACCGACGCGACGCGGATTCGCACGGGTGACCTCGGCGAATCGCAGGGAGACGAGTTGTTGAGAATGGTGAAAAAGAAACTGCGACGCGACCACGGGTTCGCGCGCGGTGAAGGCAACCATTACGGAATTCCCTGCGTCTATTCGAAGGAGAAACCGATGTTTCCCTGGGCTGACGGCACCTGCGCGACGGAGCGAGAACCGGGCACGAGTCTGAGGCTCGATTGCGCCAGCGGTCTGGGCACGGGCGTCTTTGTCACCGGGGCCTTCGGATTTGTGGCGGCCGGCGAAGTGGTGCGGCGAATCGCGCTCAGCGCTTGAGCGGCGCTGACGGTTCAGCTTTCGATGCTGAAGCTCAACGGAATGCTGACGCGCGCTCGCACCGCTTGTCCACGGAGCTTGGCCGGTTCAAAGGTCCACTCGCGGACGGCATGGATCGCGGGCTCGCGAAACTCGTCGCGGGACGCTTTGGCGACTTCGACGGAGCTGACGCGCCCGGTATCCTCGATGATCACGGTCAGGATGACCGCTCCGGAAACGCCCTGCTCGCGCAACTTGGAGGGGTAGCGCGGGGGTTTCGTTTTGAGGGGTCGTGGCGCCGTGTCGGGCATGGGCAGATCGATCGTGGCGCTGTCGCTGGCTTGGTCGCCTGCGGAGATCGTTGGCAATGCCACGATGAGCGATGCGCAAAAAAAGAGGGAAGAGATGGTTTTGGTCATGACTAAAGCGCAGCTGGTGGCGCATCGTCAGTTTCGGCCCGTTCCCGCAAAACTTTACCGCTGAAACTTGGAGTGTATGAGCGGTTCTGAGCGCGTGCAGCCTGCCTAATAGGGGAGCGAACCACCGCGTTGTAACCCCCGCTGTGGCAAGGGGTGCGCAATCCAACTTCGGATCGGCCGAAGGCAATCGACCGTCAACCCGAACAAAAGAAAATACCCTCAGGCCGGCCGGGGGGTTCCTTGACCGAGCAGCGAGCGGATCACATCGGCGGCGCTGTAACTGTCCCGTCCTGCGCCAAAGAAGCGCGCGAGCTGGACGAGTTCGTCGCCGGCGGTGACGATGGGAAGCTCGGCCAAGCCCTGGCGCGTCTGACCCACCCCGACGGTGGTAGCCAATCCGTTGCAAAGACATTTTCGTCCGACGAGTTCCGAACTCTCCCCGCCTTTGCGCAGGAAGTCGGCGTCGGGTTCAGCCGCACAACGGTAACCGACGGTGCCATCCGCGCGGCGGAAAAGTTGGCGGAGATAGCCGAGATCGCAGATGCGCGTGCGAGCCGCGTAGGCCGCGGCCTCCGAAAGCGTGTCGGCGAGCCGGGCGACTTTGAAAGGGAAACCGGTGGGCGAGGCGAGGGGATCGGTGAAGACCTTCGCGGTGCCGTTGCGGATGAGTTCGCGAAACCGGCGTTTCAAGTCCGGCAAGATACCCGACTCCTCGCAGAACGCGAAGGCCGTGCCGACCTGAACGCCCGCGGCGCCGAGCGCGATGGCTTCGGTGACTTTCTCCGGTCGCGAATAGGAACCGGCGAGCCAGAAAGGAAGTCCGAGGTCGCCGATTTTGGGCAGGTCAGGCAGGTCGCGCGGGCCGTAAACAGGCTCGCCTTCCGTGGAAAGCTGCAGCGGGCCGCGCGGCGGCGCATTGTGTCCGCCTGCGACGGCACCCTCGACGACGAAGCCGTCGACGCGGCCTGTCGATTTGCGCGCGAGCGTGAGGGCCAAGGTGGCTGAGGTGATGATCGCGAGAAACTGCGGGCGCTTGATCTCCGGTGCCGGCGCCCCGAACAGCGTGCTCGGATCGAAACGAAGGACGGAAGGGGCGTCGGGCGTGTCGCCGGCCACATCGATTTTGAGCTCCGTGGCTTCACCCCGGGCCAAGGCATCGAGTGCACCGGGGATGGCGCGCGGAATCCCGGCCCCCATCAGCACGTAATCAACGCCAGCGAGCATGGCACCGTAGAGCGAGGGCAGATTCGGCAGTTGGATTTTTTCGAGCAGGTTGATGCCAATGCGTCCGTCGTGCCCTTCCTTGGCGAGAAATACTTCGGCGAAATTGGCAATGACCGTCAATTCGGTGAGGGCCGCGCTGGGGGTCAGGTTCGGCATCGGTGTGGGTTTGAACGACGCACCCGCGGGCAGACCGCCGGGCACATAGTAGTCGCGCAAGACGCGCTCCGCCACCGCCGGAATCGGAAAATGGGCAAAGGCCCGGCGCAAGTGACCATCCGGGTCGCCTTGCTGCAGGATGCGAGCTTGGACGACGGCCAGCAAAGTGCCTGAGACCACGCCCAGTTGCCCGGTCACGGAGACCGCGCGAGCCAAACGCCAACCGGAGACCGCGACGCCCATGCCGCCTTGGATGATAACTGGATTTGACATAGTAATTGGGCACTTGGCCGACTTCGACGGCGGGCAAATGAGCGGCGATTACGGAGGATTACGCGACCAATGGAAAGGGTCGAATCTGTGAAGCGGAGACTTTTCAAGTCATGTCCGGAACAGCTTGGCTGCAAATAACTTCGCTGCACCGCGGCAGGAAAGCCAAAATGACACGTCAGCGACCCCTCGGTCTTGCGGGATTGGGTAAGTTCGGTCGAGGGCGCGTGTTTCAGGCTAGAAAAAAGCGGTCGAAGTTCTCCTCGACCTGGGCGGCGAGAGTTTCGACGTCGACGCCTCGAAGCTCAGCCAGTCCGGCGTAGGCGGCGCGGAGATTGGCCGGATGATTGATCGGTGAACCGTCGGGTGCCGGAGGCAGCGAGTAGCGGGCCCGACCGGGCGGGAGGGACATGGCGGGCGCATCGGTTTCGACCAGCAAGCGGTCGGTGGGCACCCGTTGAAAGGCTTCGCGCTTCGCGCCATGACGCGATTCGAGAAATGAACCGTTGAAAGAGAAGTAGGCGCCTCGTTCAGCGAACAGGGGCACCATCTCGACCGATCCACCGTAGGCATGGAGCAGAAAGCCGCGCGTCGGCGTGTTGACGTGACGCAAGATCCCCTCGAGGGCACCGAATGCCTGGAGACAGTGGATTGAGACCGGACGGTTTTCCGTGGAAGCGAGGGCGAGCTGTTTCAGGAACACTTCGCCTTGTTCCTCCAGCGGAGCCCGGCGGAGGCCGGTGAGGCGTGGGTCGTCGGTCTTGGCGCTGTCGAGGATCCAGCGATCGAGGCCGATCTCACCGATCGCGGCGCGCGGGTCAGCGGCCAGTTGAGCGCGCAAGCGGTCGAGCCAGTGCGGGCTGCGATTGCCCGCGTCCCAAGGATGCAGGCCGTAGCTGGGGAGGACCCACAGGAAACGCGCGGCCAGTCGGGCAACGCTTGGCCAATCAGCTTCGCACGTGCCGTTTACGACGGCGCGCTTGAGACCTGCGTCGCGCAAGTCGTGGTCGAGGCTGTCCCAGTGGGGCGCAAACCAGTCGTCCTGGAGGTGGTTATGGGCGTCGTAGAGCGGCGTCACGGCGCACAACCTAACAGGGGATCCGATTGGAAACAGCAGAATCCCAAGGTGCGATTAAAGGTAATGACCAATGGTGCCGTTATGGGGAGCAACCAAGGAAGGAACCTCGTCCATGATGGACAATCTACTCATCGAATTACCCGAACTCCGACTCCCCCGCGATTTAGCCAAGCGGGTGAAGTTCGTCGAGGCGGTCGAAGAACACGCGCGGAGACTCGGTATCACCGGGTGCTACAACCCGACGCGGTTTATTGGGTATTATTTTGCCGGAGCCTTCCCCATCGTCGTTTCGGGTCACTGGACGGTGACGCTCGATGATGTGCCGCTCTTGCGCAGTGTGCGTGAAATGATCGAGCGGATCACCGACCATCGTTTCAGCATCGGGAGTCTCTCGGAGGAAACCCATCCTGAATTCATGCTCGTGCATGACCGCTTCGATGGGGGTTGCTGGCTGTGGGAATATGCCCACGGCCGTCGTTTTCTCGAGGCACGTCAGCCGGTGATGTCAGGCAGCTTCGAGGGCGACGATCCCACGGGCGACGATAACGGCGGCCGCAAACTGCTCGGCCCGTAATTTCACCCCTTCCGTCGCCGCGACCAAGCGGGTTACTCAGGCTGGCCGGTGGGGCGTGAGGACATTTGATCGGCGGCGAATTGCCGGATGCGCTCCTGCACACTGTGCAATCCGTTCACCCGCGTGGGCGAAAGTGTCCGCAGCAAATCCAGTCTTTCGAGCAACCCGGGTTCACACGCGATGATCTCGTCCGCCGGAAAGTCGCTGTAAAGATCGCAGAGCAGCGCCACGAGTCCACGCACGACGGGTGAGTCGGCATCACTGCGAAACCAACACCGGCGGTCCCGCATTTCGCCGATCACCCAGACGAGCGAGACACACCCGGGCACGCGATGCGCATCAACCCGCTCCTCCGGCGCAACCGCGCGGCGCGATTTTGTCCGCTCCACGATCGCGGTAAGGCGTTCGTGGGTGTCTTCGATAAACAGCAGGTCGTCGATCAGCTGTTGCTGTTTCTCCCCGAGGGTCATCGCGGCAGCGTGCGGAGACCGACGGCGGCTTGCAAGCCACGGGCGGTCGGGGGAGATTGCGGCGATGGAAATCAGTGCGATCACCTGGTTCTGGCGAGGCCTGCGCGGGCACAGCGTGACGTTTGCGGCCTTGTTCGCTTCGGTGGTGCTCGGCCTTTCCGTCGCTGGCGTGGTGGGCCGGTGGCTTACCTCGTTCGGGGTGCATTGGCTCTATGTGCTCATTCTGCCCGCCGTGCTCTTTGGCTGGCTGGCGAAGAAGGAAAAAGACTGGCTGCCGGAGGAAAAACGCCGACGAATCATCGCCCGTGGCGTGCTGTTCGGATCGGCGGGTCTGGCGATGTTGATTGCCTGGTTTCAACGATGAGACCGCGCTGGCGCAGGCCCCCGCCGCCGGCTCAAGTCGCCGCGGGCAGAGCGGGAGCGGGACAATCAAGTGTCGCGGCGATGGCGCGATAGAGTTCGCCTTCTTCGACCGTCACCGCGCCATCCGCGCCGATGATGTGAGTGGCTGCGGCCAGCACGCGTTGCTTGATCGGGAGTGAACTGGTTGCCAGCCGCTCGAGTGCGGCGTCGAGCCGTTCCAACGTGCAGGATTCCGCGTCGAGCAGGGCAGGATGATCGAGGAGTTTGACCTGCGTTGCCCCCAGCGCAAAGCTGCGCTGCGCCGCCGTCTCGTCGGCCGAACCGAAACGGGCGAGCGCTGACATGACCACCAGGATCTCGTTTTCGACGGCCTTGAACGAACGGAACTCCACCGCTTGGCGCGGCCGGCGCATGAGTTCGAGTTGGTGCACCAGCATTTTCTGCAGGGCGAACTCGAAGGGCGAGACCTTCTCGTCGGCGTGGACCAACTCGTCGAGCGTGGAGACAAAAAGATCGAGCGTGGTGCGCTCCAACTTGCGCAAGGCCGGCAGGCAAAGCTGCACGACGGGCAGGCGCGCCGCGGGATCAAGCGACTTTGTTTCGCAATAAATGGCGCGCACAACGCCATCGGCGATTTCGCCGGCATGTTGTTCAATCAGCGCGAACTGCCGGTGGCGGAGTGGTTCGGCCGAATCGAGCAAGAGTGCATAAACGAGAGCTTCGGCGCGCAACGGATCGCGTGCCGCCTCACGCAGGGAGGCGGGAATCGTTTCCAACAGCGATTGGGCGCGGCGAAAATGAGTTTCGGTGAGCGCGCCGATCTCCGCCATGATCGCCAAGGGCACGAAGGGAATCCGGGCGAGGGGATCGGGGTTGCGGGGTGACAGTTTCGGCGCGCCGCCGACGCCGGCCGAGGAGAACGATTCACTCGAAACATCGACCAACTCGGGCGGTTCGAAGAGTTCGCCATCCCAACGGGGTTCGACCGCCCGAATCCGCTCCGCGAGCGGTGGGTGGGTGGCCCAGAGCCCGCCAAAACTGGAGCGGAAGCCCTGCGCAAAAAAGAAATGTCCGATTTCCCCCGCATGCTTGTCGGTCATCTTCGATCCGAGGGCGTAGCCGCCGATCTTCTTGAGCACGCCCGACACGCCGGCGGGGTTGCGGGTGAATTGCACGGCGGAGGCATCGGCCAGAAACTCGCGTTGGCGGGAGACGGCCGCTTGAATGAGGCGGCCGAAAAAATAACCGATATACCCGATGATCAGGAAGGCGATGCCCACGGCGACGACCACGGCGATGCCGCCGCCCTTGTCCTTGCCGCCGCCGCGCACGCGCCCCCGGCCGAGCGAATAGAGAATGCCGCGGCCCATGAGTCCGAGGACCAAAATGCCGAAGACGATGGCGGACAGCTTCACGTTGAGCCGCATGTCCCCATTGAGGATGTGGCTGAATTCGTGGGCGACGACACCCTGGAGCTCGTCGCGCGTGAGTTTGTCGAGCGTGCCGCGCGTCACGGCGACGACCGCATCGGAGGTGGTCAGGCCGGCGGCGAAGGCGTTGATGCCTGGCTCGTTTTCCAGCAAATAGACTGCGGGAACAGGTACGCCGGACGCCACCGCCATTTCTTCGACCACGTTGAGCAGGCGGCGCTCGCGAAGATCGGTGGTTTGAGGATTGATGCGGCGGCCCCCGACCATTTCCGCCACGGTCGAGCCGCCGGCGCGCATTTGCGACCACTTGTAGAGCGAGGCAAGACCGACGACGGCGAGGGTGGCGAGGGCGACTCCCGCAAACAGCTGGGGATCCCAATCGATCAGGCTCGACGGCTCGTCGTAGAATTCGTCGCTCCGATCTTGAACCTGTCCGACAATCAGCAACGCCGCGACGTATCCCGCGGCGATCGTGCCGAGCACGGCCAGGGCGAACAAGAACACGAGCCGCTGGGTGCGGCTGCGGGCACGGGCTTGAGCCTCGAAAAAATCCATGGGATCAACCGGGAGCGGTGGCGAGCCGGGCGGCTGAACTTCGCGGGGAGAGCGGAGGCAGCGCGCGTTGCTCGCCGCCCTGATCAGGTAAACTGGACTTTCGGGGCCTGCCGTTCCGTGGCGTTTTCAACCTCGAAGAGCTGGGCTTCGCCGAAGTTGAAGAGGCCGGCGATGAGGTTCGTGGGGAAGACCTCGCGTTTGGTGTTGAATATCGTGACGGCGTCATTGAACGCCTGCCGGGCGAAAGAGATTTTGTTTTCCGTCGAGGTGAGTTCCTCGGTGAGCTGCATCATGTTCTGATTGGCTTTCAGGTCGGGGTATTGCTCGGCCACGACCATGAGGCGGGACAGCGCACCGCCGAGACCGGCCTCCGCCCCCAGCAGACCTTTGACCGCTCCGGCGTCGGCCGGGTTGGCAGCGGCCACCTTGGAGGCGGCGTAGGCGGTGTTGCGCGCGGCGATCACCGCTTCGAGCGTCTCGCGCTCGTGCTTCATATATCCCTTGGCCGTCTCGACCAGATTGGGAATGAGATCATAGCGTCGCTTCAACTGGACGTCGATCTGGGCAAACGCGTTCTTGAAGCGATTGCGCAGCGTGACGAGGGTGTTGTAGGAGCCGGCAACCCAGAAAAGCAGCACGGCGGCGAGAACGGCGAGAACAAGCAAGGTGGTAATCATTGTGGGCGGGGGGTTGAACCGATGGCGGCGAGTGTTGTCCCAATCCACCGTGATGCGCGAGCAGTTTTCAGTTACACGATGGGGCGGTGATTGGATGCCGAGCTTGCCAGTGGCCATGGCGCCACGCACGATGCGTCTGCCCATGAGAAAATCGGTGTGCGCTGTCATCTTGATCGGCCTGTTGCCGCTGGCGCTGGCTGCACAGCCAGCGGGTCAGAGTCCATTTACCGATGAGGGGGCGGCGGCGGCCATGGTCCCCGGGGGGTGGCTGGTCGCGGAAGGTCGGGCCAACAGCGCGTTGCAATCCGGCTTTCCGGCGGTCGCCACCTTGATCTACCGCGGCATCTTGGTTGATCCGGCGTTGCCGGCCGATGCGCGGCCACGAATCACGCTGGCCCTGATCACCGCCCTCTTGGATGCGGGAGATGTCGCGGCGGCAGAGAAAGCCGTGCAGGCATTCGATGGGCCACGGGACAGCGCCTATCGCTTGCGCGCGGGACTGCTCGCCGCGCATGCCCGGCGGCAGCAAGCCGCCCGCGCTGAATTGAACGAAATTGTGGCCGAGCAGTTGTCGGCCGCCGAACGGGGATGGTGGCTTTTTTTGCAGGCGCAGGTGGCGGACATGGATAACGATGTGCAACGTGCGAACGGGCTCTATGAACAAGCGGCCCAAGCCGCGACGTCCGAGCAACAGCGGGCCCGCTTTGTGTTGGGCCAAGCGCAGGCGCTGTTGCGCAGTGGCAGCCCGACCGAGCAGGATTTGGCCGCGTGGCGAACCAACATGGACCGGTTTTCCGGGCAGCGGGTTGGCTATGATTCGGCCCGCTACTACGCCGCGGGATTGGCCCGACTCGGCCGGCAGACCGAGGCCTTGGGTGTCTTGGAGCGCCAGCTCCTGGCGTTGCCACCGACCGAGCGGAATGTCGCCGACCAGTTTCGCTTGCTGATCGGATTGATCGCGGGCGAAACCAGTCCGACCGCCCGGCGGGCGTTTCGTGATCTCGTGCGGGAAGGGGTGCGCCCGGAAACCCAGCGCACGGCGCTGTATGCGCTCGCCCGCGGCACGCGTTCAGTGGCGGAGCGGCAACAATTGCGGCGGGACTTGTCGGCTTTGATCAGCGCCCCGCAGCAACATCCGATCATTGAAGACCTCCTGCTGGTGCGGGCCCAGACCGCGTTGGCGGACAAGCAATCCAACGTGGCGGAAGAAGACGCCCGCGTTTTGCTGGATCGTTTTCCGGGTTCGCCCCTGCGCGCGGCGGCGCTGGGCGTGCGGCTGTCGGTCGCGCGGGATGCGCGACTCTACCGCACCGCGGCGGACAACTGCACGCAGCTGCGCGCCACGTTGCCGCCGGGACGCGAACGGTCGGAACTCGGCGTCTTGCTCGCGGAGACGTTTTTTCGCTCGGGCGATTTCAAGAACGCGGCGGACGCCTACGATGCCGCGCTGCGG
>JAUXOH010000179.1 GCA_030682505.1 Candidatus Didemnitutus sp.
TCAGGGTGGGCCGCAAAGTAGTCGGCGACAAAGCCGAGCGCCCCGGGCAGGTAGAAATCGTCGGAATTGAGCCACGCCATGATGTCATTCGGTCCGCCGGTGGTTTGCGCGAACCCCGTAGCGATGGCGTCGGCCTGCCCCCGGTCGGGCTCGCTGGCCCAAGCGTGCAGGCGCGGCGCAACCTTCCTGATCAGTTCGGCGCTGCCGTCGGTCGAACCGCCGTCGCGCACCACATAGTGACAGGTCACGCCCGGCTGCTCGAGCACGCTGCCTATGGTTTCCCGTAGGAACGTTGCCTGCTGGAAGGAGGGGGTGACGATGGAAAACTGCGGGCGCGCTTCCGGCCGACGGGATGGAGGAAATTTCTCCGGCTGGATCTCGCGGGGTGGATGGGCCATGTGCGCCGGCATCTGGAAAAACATCAGCTCCGTCCAGTCTCCACCGCCCAACCACAAGGGCAGGAATCGCCGCTTGATCCGCACGGTGCGGTTGAAAATGGGCGTCCATGTCGTGTCGGCCAACCGTGCTTCGATGACGAGATTGACGCGCCCGGCCGGCAGCGTGCCTCGTATCTCAAAACCCGTGCCATCATCGGGGGCGGCGGGCAGTGCGGCCTTGACGTCGGGCCGCGGCAGCCCGATGACGCCGGTCAACACGTGATCCGCCGTGCAAAGGCGGATGCCTGCGACCGAGGGTCCCTCTGAGGCAAAGCACCAGCCGCGAATGATCACGCAGCGCGACGTCTGGCTCCAGTCGCTGGGTTGGTCGATGTAGAACTGCAGGGACACGGGGAGGTCGGCTTGCCGCCCACTCAGACGAATTTCAACTTGCGGGCGGCGAACATCACCATGCGCAACAACAGCCAACCGTGGCTCCAGCGCTGGATGTTGGTGCTCCCGTAGGTGCGCTCGCGATAGCGAATGGGGACGTCCGCAATTTTCAGATTCAATTTGGCGGCCCCGAAGAGCAGGTCGAAATCGCCGAAGGGATCGAAGTCACCGAAGTAGGCTCGGTTGGCGGCGATTTTTTCGTAGTGCGCACGACTGAGGACCTTGGTGCCGCAAAGCGTATCCTTCACCGGTTGGCCGAGCAGCCAGGTGAAGATGAGGCCGAAGGTCTTGTTCGCGCAAAGATTGAGGAACTGCATGGCCTTTTCGTCCATCGGATAGACCAACCGAACCCCGTTGGCGAACTCCGCTCGCCCTTCCGCCAGCACGTCGTAGAACTTTGGCAGCTCTTCGGGCGGCATCGTCAGGTCGGCGTCGAGGATCATGAGAATGTCTCCGGTGGCGGCGGCGAAGCCCATCCGCACGGCGTCGCCCTTGCCCTTGCCGGTTTGCTGCATGAGCTGGATCTTCTTGTGCGGGTAGGCGGCGGCAACCCGCTGGATCTCGGCCCAAGTATTGTCGCGCGAGTGGCCTTCGACGAAGATGAGCTCGGTGCCGGCGCCCATGTCCGGAGTGCGGAGTACGGCGGCCTCAATATTGCCGGCCTCGTTGCGAGCGGGGATGATGACGGAGACCGATCGCGCCCCGCGTTCAGTGCGGCGGGCGGGTCGCGCCACGCAGAAGGTCGTGAGACAAAACCAGCCCAACAGGGGAGCCAGCCAGCGGTTGAGCAGGTGTTCCAACCCGAGGCAACGGATCGGCAGCAGCACCCGGGACTGGCTGGCCACCAGGCTCCAATCTGCCAACTGCAGGAAGTTGCGCATGTCGCCCATGCTGATCCAGCTGCTTTGGGGCTGGCGGGGGCGCAGGCCCATCGACTCAGCCACGGCCAGCACGGGGCGCCAGAGCGTGGAGTAGAAATTCAGGATCAACCGTGTATCCGCATGGGAGACACGATGCAGCTGCTCCAACAACTGCTGAACGTCAGCCGCGAAATTCAACGTTTCAGAGATGATGATGCAATCGAAGCGTTCGCTCAGATCGAGGGCTTCGCCGGCTTGCACGTGGAACTCGGCTTCGGGCAGGCGGACCCGGGCGGCACCGATCTGGGTTTTGGATAGATCGACGCCCACCCGGCGACCGGCTTGCAGCTGGGCGAGCAATTCACCGGAACCACATCCGATTTCCAATACTGATGCACCGGCCGGGATGTAGAGATTGTAATAGCGAGAGAGCCAGTTGCGGTAATAACGGGCGGCACCACCCAAGGCGGTGGGAGCGGCGTCATTGAAGGCGCGAATCTTCGCCAGGTGCAGTTCGGTGAGCTGGGAGAGAGCGGCCATGTCAGGATTTCTCCTTTTCCAATACGACCAGGAGTCGGGCGGCAAACAAGCGGGGAAACGGAGCCGCCAGAAAATCGAGACCGCGCATCAGGCCGTGCAAAAAACGACCGCCCAGTTGGGGACCGGAAAAGCCGCCGGAGGCGAAATAGTCGAAAGAGGTGATCGGTCGCACCTCGTGTATTTTCCATCCGGGAAGGCGATCGTGGCCTTCGCCCCACCAGAACAATCGCGTGGCCGAACCTTGGGCGGCATAGTAGTCGGCGTCGGCGGCCGAAAAACCGGCGGGAGCTTCCCACGTGATCGGATCCCTCACGGCCACGGGCTCGTGGTGGAAGAAATGGTAGACCAGTCGAGCGACCCAACTGGCAGCCGGTTCAAACAGGATCAAGCGACCGCCGGGCTGGAGGACCCGATGAAACTCACGCAAGGCAGTGCCGGGATAGCGCAGGTGATGCCACACGTCGAACAGGATGAGGTGGGAGACCGAATTGTCACCCAAACTCAGTTGGTAACAGTTCTCCTGACGATCCAGCCAGGGATTGGAGAAGAGGTCAGTTGTGACACATTGGGGAATCACGTCCTTGATCCGTCCCATTCCCGATCCCAGTTCAACCACGGGTCCAGACAAGTGGGGGTCAAGGCGGACGGCGAGCAGCCGGTAGAAGTCGTAATAGATCTTTCGCAACATCGGCTTGCGTGACCACGCCTCACGGTTGCGCTGAATTTCGATGTTATGTTGCCCGAGGGGAAGTTCGTTGACGGCGTTCATGGCGATGGCACGGATGCCGCAAGCAATACCTGATCAAGCGGATTGTGCCTAGCAGCGAGTAGATCGGCAAGATTCATGGGCAATGAATGCGGATGGGCGAAAACCGAGCATCAAGGATTCAAGGAGCCGCTTTTTAGTTTTTGCGTCGAGGACGAATTCACAATTCAGCGGGGACCTTCCCAACTCGGTTCGTGCCGGCGGTGAACACTCCAAGGCCGCCGACTTGGAACGTGCCGTTTTCAGTTGGGACCCTACTGGCGCGAGAAGACCAACAACTGCCACTCCCGCAGCGTCGACTGCCCATCGTCAGTCGGGATAGCGACTTCGTGGAGGGCGTGAAAACCCAGAGCCGACAGCCGATCGGCAAGACGGTTGCGATTTTCTTCCGCAAAACCCGATTCCAAGTAGATGAGTCGGTTGATTGCCTGCAGATCTAGTTTTTCGAGGTCGTCGAGCAAGACGGCCGCAGTGGGAATTGGCTGCGAGAAGGTCACGGTTGACCGAATCACGAAGTCATGGAAAACGACCGCGTCGTGGGCGCGTGCAGTGGCGGAAATTCCGTCGCTCAGAGTCTGCCACGTGTAGGCGCGCGAAAGACCGGTATCAAGATAGGGGTCCTGATAATAGCTCCGGGTTTGGTAAGCTCCTGAGCCCGTCAGAACCACCAGCGCGATCAAGGTGAGGGCATTCAGACCCCTGCGTTCCCAGGTGGCTAGACGTTTGGATTTGCGCGCGGTATAGAAAAAATGAAAGGCCATTGCGATCAACCAGACCAAGAAGAAATAATGAACGACAAAATAGCGCGGCCAGACCGACAGATTTTCAACTTTGTAGAAATAACCGACCTGAAAGGACAGGGAGACCGCAATGCAAAGTGCCATCAAGCAACCCTGGCGCTTGAAATCCTGCGGTGCCACTTCCCCGTCGACCCGGAATTTCCGGTTCCAAATCAGAGACGCGGCGCCGACCACGAGGATGATCCAAAACCAAAAGAGCAAATCGGTGAAGAGAGAATGGCCATCGAGGTGTCCAACAATCGCGAGATGAAACCCATCGGATAGTTGCGGCCACAAGGCCGATGACTCGACGCCCCACCGGCCAACATCCACTTTCTGCCGATTAGTTTGCAGATACGTCCAACTGGCCGACAGAACAACGAGGTAGCTGAGTGCCAGGTGGGAAAAGAAGCGCCAGCGATCGACCCGCGGGCGCGTGATCAAAAAAAGAAACTGACCGATCGCCGGGAAGACCACCCAAGTCTGGGTGAAGAAACCAACCCCCAGCAATAGTCCATACGCCGTGAACCAACCGCTGTCAGCCCACGGCCGGCTCAGGGTTCGATTGTCCAGTTGAAGAACCAACCACGAGGACCAGATGTAAAACGTAACCGCGACAATATACTCACGGATCTGAAGGACGTGCATGAACAGGTAGGCATTGAAGGAGAACAGTCCGATCAAAAAAAGCCGCGGGACCAGCTGCCACTGTTTGGAGAGAGCCAATAATCCCTGCAGGGACACCCAGAGAAAGAAGATATTAACGAGCCGGAAAAAAATCACATTGTGGGTCTGGGCCACGCTCATGAGCGTGTTTTGCATCAAGTAGTAAAGTGGCTGGTAGGCATAAGGGGAGATCGTCTTCAAGACCTCCGACCAGCTGGCGTGAGGCGAGGGTTCGTGGAAGCCAAAGGCGGCTCCCCCGTTGATAATTGCCAGTCTGATTCCCTCATCCGTGCTGATGCCTTTGAGGTCGATGAACGCAACATAGGTCGCAATGACGAGCAGGCAGGTCACGTGCAGAACCGTTTCGGTGGATACAATGCGTGGAGTTCGAATAGACATGGTGGTTACACCTTGATGAGAGAGCGGGATTTTTCGTTGTGCTGGCCCGACCGACAGTCGGGCCAGAGATTGAAGCAGGTCTTCGTGCGGTTGTTTCCCCGGATCAAGTCCGCGCCATTCAGTTCGATCGTGGCTTCGTCATTTCCGTGGCGCGGAGTCGGCGAGGAAGGCTTCCAGCGTTGCAGCAAATTCCTTCCGGCTACCATAGCGATCCCGCATGATTTGCAGGTAGGTCGCGGGGTGGGCATCGTGGTCGAAAATAAACGTCAGCGTATGTTCTCTCACAGGCAAAGTGACATCGTCTTGGTAATGCGCGTATTTCGGTTTCAACCGAGCATAGACGGTCAGGGTCAGGGCAAGGGCGGC
>JAUXOH010000180.1 GCA_030682505.1 Candidatus Didemnitutus sp.
CACCCCGGTTACATGAAGTTGCTTGCGGGCTTTGATCGGGTGTGGGCGATTTCGGAGGCGAGCCGCCGTGATTTGGTGGAATTCTGGCGGTGGCAGGGAGTGGCCTCGCGTGCGCAGGTCGACGTCGTGGCGCTCGGAGCCGATTTCGATGGCTCGGTGCGAATGACCCAGGGGCGAATCGCGGCGGCGCGGCCGTCGTTGCTGTGCGTCGGGATCATCGAACCCCGCAAGAATCAGCTTTTTCTGCTCGAAGTGGCGGCAGCTCTTTGGCGGGAGGGGTTGGACTTCGATCTGCACATCGTTGGCCGGGTTAATCCCCATTTTGGTGAACCCATGGCACGGCGTTTGCGGCAGGCGGCGAAGCGCGAACCTCGCTTGCACGTTCACGCCGCCGCGACCGATGCCAAGTTGCGCGAACTCTACTCCGAGGCGACGGCGGTGGTGTTCCCCACCATCGCGGAAGGCTGCGGTCTCCCGTTGCTGGAGGCTTTGTGGCGAGGAGTGCCCTGTGTGTGCAGCGATCTGCCCGTGCTGCGCGAAAACGCGGATGGCGGCGGTTGTCTGCGCGCGCGCGTCAACGATCTGGCTGATTGGACCGAACAGGTGCGCGGATTGCTAACGAATGAGGCACTGCGATCAACCCTCGGCCAGGCGGCGCGCCAGCGGGCGTTGCCGACTTGGTCCGCGGCGGGTGGCATCTTGAGCGCGGCCATGCGCTAGCGGCCGTCCCCCTTAGAGTCGCTTGACCGCGTAAGACATCGCGGCGTGGATTTTCTCCAGATCCTCGTCGCTGTGCAGGGCGGAAACAGCGGTGCGAATCAAGTCCTTGCCCGGCGGGACGGCCGGCGAAATCGACATGACGGTGAAGACATTCTTTTCCAAGAGCGCCTGCCAGAAACGATAGACCAGTTCTTTCGAGCCGAGCACGATTGGCACGGCGGGCGTTTCGCTTTCCCAAGTGTCGAGACCGAGATCCTTGAGCATTTCGCGGTATCGGCGCGTGTTGCGCCACAGGCGCTCTAAGTGTTGGGGCTCGCTCTGCATGATGTCGAGGGAGGCCGATGCGGTGGCTGCCATGCTGGGACTGATGGCAGCGCTGAAAAGCGTCTGCTTCGAGTTGGTGCGAAGGTATTCGATCAGGTCTCGCGATCCCGTGACAAATCCACCGGTGCTCGCGAGTGATTTCGACATCGAACCGCACAAGATATCGACTTGCTCGTTGAGCTTGAAATGGTCTGCCGTTCCCCGCCCTTGTCGGCCCAGCACACCGAAACCATGGGCGTCATCGAGCACCGTGAAGCAGCCAGCTTCCTCTCCCAGTTGGGCAATCTCGGGCAGCCGGCAAATGTGGCCTTCCATCGAGTAGACGCCTTCCACCACCAGCATCTTGGCCGTGCTCACGGGGATGGTTTTTAAGACCTGGCGCAGGTCCTCCGGGTTGTTGTGGCTAAAGCGTTCAACGGCCGCCATCGACATCCGGACACCGTCCCAGAGGCAGGAATGAATGTTTTTGTCCGCCACGATGAGATCGCCCTTTTGGGCAAAACACGCGACGGCGGAGCAGCAGGAAATATAGCCCGCGACGCTGATATGGCAGGCCTCGCGACCGAGGAATGCCGCCAGTTTTTCCTCCAAGTTGGTGTGGTAGGCCCGCGAGCCATTCGAAATGCGGGCGCCGGTTGGGCTCGTGCCCCATTCTTTGACGGCACCGACGCACGCCTCCATCACCTTGGGGTGAAACGACAGGCCCAGATAATCGTTGCTCGAAAGCATGATCATGTCTCGTCCTTGCAACCGCACATGGGTGCCGTGCTGCGCGTCCATCGCATGATAGTACGGCTTGTATTTCAGCCGCATCTTCGTCGCGTAGTCATCCTTCGCGCGCTCGACGATCGCTTTTTTGTTCTTGGTAAAGAGGGACAGGGGCATCGGTTTCTCGGGCGCTCACTACGCGGCCAAAGCATTCAGTTGGCAACCGCAAAGCCCTCCCGGTCAGATTCGTCGCGGCAGCGTCTTCATCCAGAACTGCAAATCACGGACGTAATCGTTCCACGAGCGGAACTTCCGTTCGCTCGCCTGCCGCGCCAGGGCGGCCAGCTCGGTCGGAGACTGCAGGAAATGGCGCAGCGAGGCGGCTAGAGCTCGGTTATCCAAGGAGGGCAAGAGATGAACCCCACCGCCCTTCGCGGTTTCGCTTAGCGCGCCGCGATCAGAGCAGAGGCACGGTCGGCCGTGTTGCAGACTTTCCAGCACGGGCAGACCGAATCCCTCATACAGCGACGGGTAGATGGTGAGCGTGCTGCGGGCATAAGCCTCGTGGAGAAGGTCCTCCGTTACGGTCCCGTGATAGACCAATGCCCGGCCGGCAGCTTGCAATTGGCGAATGTGCTGGAGGACATGGGCGCCCGTGTCAGCTCGCGGCATCCCGATGAGTTCCAATTCGAAAGCGACACCCTCGCTCCATAGTGAGTCCGCGGCTTCGAGCAGCGCGGTGTGATTCTTGCGGCCTTCGATGGTGGAAACACACAAGACACGCGGCCGGGCGTGTGTGGTGACCGCGGGGATTGTCGGCACGGGATCAACGCCGAGCGGCAGTGCAATCACGGGGGGGGTATCGGTCACCCCCAACCATTGCCAAAAATCCCGCAGGCTCTGCGCCGAGTCCTCTGAAACCGCCGCAATGCCGTCGAAGCGCAACAATTCGCGCAAATACCCGGGCATGCGCGCCACTGTGGCTGGGGGTGTCAACTCCGGGAATTTCAGCGCGATGGCGTCATGAAAAAGAGCCACGCGCGGCCCGCCGACTTGGGCGAAAAGTTCGGGGAGACGAGCGGCGACCTTGCCGGAGAAAAGCTCGGGGCAGATCAACGCCTGGCCGGTCGGCGTGGGAGTTTTTCTTCCGGCCAAGCGCCGCGCCCGGCCGGCGATCTTTTGGGTGAGAGACCACTTTGCACCCCGCGACTTGCCGCTCCCTTTTCGGTCGCCCAGCGTGGCGAGTTCTCCGGCGGTGAGCGCGCGCCAAGCGTGCTGATGGGGATCAAAACAAACGGGCAGGACCGGACTGACGCGGGCCAACTCCGCGAAAAGAGAACGACAAACGCGCTGAATGCCGGTTTGGGCACGCGTGTGGCTGGTGTGGGTCGCGTCGAAAAGAGTCATATCAATCTTCGGGATCTAATCGCCAGAGCGAGCCCGGCGCGAGCTCGCTGATTTTCCGCCACTTGCCCGGGACACGGTCAGCGAGAGCGCCCTTGAGCTCATACTCCCAAAGCAAGGCATAAATAGGCCGACCCGCCGCGCGGGCTCCGTCACGCAACTGGGGCCAAGCTTGCTCAATCATATCCCAGCGGAGCAGCACATAGTCCGTGGAGTAAAACAAGGCCCCGGAAGCCTGCATGGTGACGATCACGGCGTTCGAGGGCACTTCGTGGCGCATCGGTTCGATCAACCGGGCATAGATCATTTCGCCCCGACCGATGCCAACCGCATTGAAATGACGACTCCAAGCCCAGCCATTGAGGGCGATCACGAGCGTTCCGAGCATCCAGGCGGTTCGTTGCCAGTTGCCGGAGGGGAGACGTTCGAGCCAGTGGCGTCCGACGAGCAGCATCAACACGATGAGCGACGGGAAGGCCGGCAGCACAAAGCGCAGATACCACCACGTTTCGTGCGTGTGAAAATAGAAGGCGTAGAACCCGAGGAAAACGAAAACACTGGTTGCGTGGACGAGTACAGGCTGATGAGCACGGCGCCAGATCCACGGGAGGCCCAAGACCGCGAGAACGAGCGGCGAGAGGACGACGGGAAGCCACTGAGCGTAATGCGCGAGCGTGAGACCGACCCACTCGAACGAAAACAACATCTTCACCTGCCCGTAACCGCTGGCGAACGCCTGACCATAGGCGAGGTGATTGAATTGGAAAAGCAGGGCGGCAAAGGGGACTCCCCCGAGGCCGACCAGCAACCACCGCCGCCATGCGCGGCCAAGAACGAGGGCGATTGGCAGCATAATGAGCAGGTTGGTCGGACGAACCAGCACGGCGATCCCCAGTGCCGCGCCACAGCCGAGGGCCGACCACCGGCTGGTCCGGAAGGCGCACCAGAGGGCCGCCGCGCACCACACCAAGGCGGGCACATCGCTCATGGCCTGCACCAGAAATTGAACGTAAAGGGGCGAAACCGCCAAGGCGAGGGCGCCCAGAGCGGCCAGGCCAGAACTCAGGCCAGCCTCACGAGCGAGGAGATAGACCAACCCGATGCCGGCTACCGCGTGCAGTACCATGACCAGCAACGGACCGATCGACCAACCGAACAGTTTTGCGCTTGCCGCAAAGAAGACCGGCAGGCCGAGTGGGTAGGTCGGCACCAGGGCGGTGCGATCTTTCGTCGGATGAAATCCAAGCGGGGTGTAGGAATGGAAGGGTACTGTATTCAACGGCAAACCTTCGATGGAACGGGGCGCGACGTGGGTTGCCCCTTGGGAGAGCAATCTTGCCAGATTGAAATATCCAGAGGTGTCCGCACCCCCAGGGACGATGCCCGCGTTGTTCCACGCAAACAAAGCATAACCGGCCAGCGCAACGGTCGCCAGCCACGGGGATAGATTTCGGCCGGCAAGCAGCGAAAAAAGGGAGCGGACGCGGGCGGGCATTATTTAGCGTTGTCGGACAGGCTAAGCTGCCATTGTTTGCAAAAATGGCTCAAACAAAAAACCCAAGCTGTGCCGGACTTGTTTTCGACTAAGGCGCCTAGGATGAAGCGACTTTGGGCAGACTTTGAAGGTTGGTCGAGACGCCGGAACTGGTCGGCGCCGGTCGTGCTGGCCTATGCGGGACTCGTCCTGTTGTTCGTTGGGACGTTTGCCCAGTTTCACCTTCCCGGGAAGGGATTCACCTATTTGATCGCGTTTGGTTCCACCGAGGAAGGTTCCCGGCTCAGCAAGGTCCGCAAACTCGACTACTTTGTCGAAAAGGAGTCGTACGGATACGATGCCCAATACTACGTGCAGATTGCGATGGACCCGTCGCTGCAGAATCGCGAGCTGCGCAATGCGGTCGACAGTCTCTCCTATCGCGCCCGGCGCATCCTGCTGTCGGCGACGGCCTGGGCGATTGGAGGAGGGCAACCGTCGCGCATCATCGAGGTCTTTGCGGTGCAGAATGCCGTCAGCTGGCTGTTGCTGGCGGGTTTGCTGGTGCATTGGTTTCCGCCGCGCGACTGGGAGTATTTCTTGCGCTGGGCGGGCGTGTTGGGGGCAATGGGACTCTGTGTCAGCGTGCGCAACGCGCTGACGGATGGACCAAGCCTACTGCTGATCGCATTCGGGGTCTTCCTCCTCGAGAAGGGTCGGCCTTGGCTGGCGAGTGCCGTGCTGGGAATCAGCGGTCTGGCGAAGGAGACCAACCTGCTGGGCGCCGCGGCCTTCATTCCGGCCTGGGGTGCAGGGAAACGGCCATGGGTGCTCGCGGTGGTGAAAGCCGCGCTGGTCGCGATCCCGCTCGCGCTCTGGCTTGGCTATGTCTCGCTCCGGGTGGGGCCGGTGACTGATGCCGGCGTGCGCAATTTCAGCCTGCCTTTCTCCGCCTACTTGAATCGATGGTCCGAGGTGACCGCGGGATTTTCGAACCTGTCGTTGGCATGGATTGATCCCGTTTGGAGTGTTTTCGTCCTCATCACCCTGACCGTGCAGTTCCTGTTCCTCGTCCTGCGGCCACGGTGGGATCAGCCATGGTGGCGCATCGGGATCTCCTTTGCTCTCTTGATGGTTTTCTTGGGTGACGCAGTGTGGGAGGGTTACCCCGGTGCTGCCTCGCGCGTGCTTCTGCCAATGCAATTGGCGTTCAACGTGCTCGTACCCTTCGGGCGGCGCTGGATGCTCGTGCTGCTGCTCGGCAATTTAACGTTCCTTGCGTCACCGGCGATCCTGCGGCCGCCGCAGCAGGAGAGTAATGTCGTCACCGGTCCAAGCGAATTGCTCCTGGCAGTCTCGGGTGACGCGATGCAGCTTGAAATGCAGCAAGGCTGGTATCAAAGTGAGAGCG
>JAUXOH010000182.1 GCA_030682505.1 Candidatus Didemnitutus sp.
GGTGGTTCCAGAACGGACACCGGCGGAAAATTTCACGAAAAATTTGCCCGGCCATGGCACTTCCGGGCCGGTCGCTGCGCATTGAGAAACGGCAAGGCATACCCGTCACCATCCAACGACTTGCGATCTCCTCCTATGAACGTGCAAAAAATCGTGTTCCCCTCCACCGGAAGCATCCAAACTTTCGTCGTGCCCGCCACCGGGGTCTATTTGATCGAGGCTGCGGGTGCCCAGGGCGGACCGGACACCGCTGCCGGCGGCAAAGGCGCGCGGTTGGAAGGAAAATTCTACCTGACCGAAGGCGAAATCCTGCAGATTGTCGTGGGCCAACAAGGCCGGAGCGGGACGGCCACAGGCGAGCAGTCCGCGGGAGGGGGTGGCGGTTCTTTCGTGTGGAAAGGCATCGGGCAGGAATTTCTTCCCTTCGAAGCGGTGACGGACAACCTCGCCCCCTTGGCGCGCAAGTGTGCCCGGCTGGTGCCGGTGCCGCCATTGCTGGTGGCCGGTGGTGGCGGCGGTGGCCATGGCAGCGACGGCCTCGTCACGACCTCTGCCGCCAATGGAGCGGCATCCGGCGGCCGCAACGGACACGGTGGAGCTGCCTTTTGGGGCCTCCTGCATGACAATGGCGGCGGCGGCGCCGGTTGGTTGAGTTCCGGAGCTTGCGGAGCCACTCCGCTCGACGACGACCAAGAGCAAGCGCGCAGCTTTGCCGCCCACTATTGCCGCCCGCCCATCGGCACGGGCGGCTTTGGCGGCGGCGGAGACGGTGGTTTTAGCGGGGGCGGCTGTGGCGGCGGGGGCGGCTACAGCGGGGGCGGCGGCGGCACCCGGGAGATTCCGAGCGGAGGCGGCGGCTCATTCAACGCCGGCACGCACCAAGTGAACACCCCGGGCGTTCAGACGGGGGATGGTTCCGTTGTCCTCAGCGCTCTGCTGATCGCCACCCCCGGGACCGCGAAAAGCAGCGTCCGCAATGGGGTTGACCTCCAAGCCAGCGATTTTACCGGCTTCCATCGGGCCATGCACCAATTGAATGAAATTCAGATGCGCCACCTCTGGCGCACGGGGCACGCCATCCCCCCGCCGCGCGCCGGCGTCGCGCACCGGGTCCTGATGCAGGCCTGACACGGGGCAGCGGGACCGGGCCGCTGGAAGAGAGTGAAACCCGGCCGCCAAGACGCCGCGCAAAAAAATCTTGCCTCTTGTTTCGTCGTTTGGCTAATTAGCCTTATCTCGAATCATGAGTGACATTTTCAAGGCCCTCAGTGACCCCACCCGCCGCTCGATCATCGGTTTGCTGCGCAAGCGCGACCTGACCGCGGGGGAGATCGCCGAGCATTTCCCGCAGGCGAAGCCGACGCTCTCGAAGCACTTCTCGGTGCTGAAGGAGGCCGATCTGATCCAAGGCACGCGCGTCGGCACGACGATTACCTACACCCTGAACGTCTCCGTGCTGGAAGAAGCGCTTTGCGCGGTGATGACCACCTTCAAGATCAACCCCAAGCAATAGCCTCCCCCGACCCCACCATGTCCACGCCGCTCAACTCCAACGACCAACCGGCAGCGATCCCCTCGCTCCACCGGACCTTGGGAATCTCGCTGGTTGCCTCCCTCGTGACGGGCCTGTTCTCCGCCTGGATCTACTTCCAACTGCCCGAGGGTGCCTTGATTCCCGTGCACTGGAATCTCGCCGGAGAAGCGGACCGCCACGGTGGCGCTGCCACCATCTTCCTGCTGCCCGGCCTGATGGCCGGCATGTCACTGCTGTTCTATTTCCTTCCGCGCATTGAACCCCGCCGTGCCCACCTCTTGGCCTCGTCCAAGGCCTACCGTTGGGTCTGGCTGGTGATCGTCCTCATGATCGGCGCCATGCAGATTCCCCTCGCCCAATCCGTGTTGGGCCGGCCGACCTCGCCCACACCGTGGATGCACACCGGCTTGGGCGTGCTCCTCCTCGTCATCGGCAACTTTCTCGGCAAGGTCCGCAGCAACTTCATGTTCGGGGTGCGGACGCCTTGGACCTTGAGCAGCGAACTCGCCTGGAACAAGACGCACCGACTGGCCGGCTGGATCTTCGCTCTGGGAGGAGTGCTCATGCTCCTCGGCGTGGTGCTGCAGGTGCCCGAACTGAGGCTCATGCGGTTTTTCGCCGCCTGGGGCGGCATGCTCGTCGTGACGTGCCTGATCTATTCCTACCTCGTCTGGCGCCGCGATCCGAACAAAGCCCCCTGAGCGACCCAGGAATTTTCTTCGACTAACCGCCCTGTTTTTCCGCGGTCTCGCGCTGCTCTCCGCGACCGTGACCTTGCCCGCCGCTTCCCCGGCGCCCGGCGGAGACTGAGGAAGAGGAAGAGGAGATCACGATCGGCGCCTCCCCGTGAGAACTGCCCGGCACGCTGTCGCGGCCGCGAGTCGCCAGCGCCAGGGTGCGATCGGGTCCCGAGGCAGATAATTGAAACTTTCCCTGTCGACCGGTGTTCTAGCAGTTATCCCGTGCAAACCACTCCTCACTCCTTTCGCCCATGATCACATCCCCCTTTCGCCTGCCCTTGATCCTGCTTGCCAGCGTCGCCCTCGCCGCCGCCGTTCACGCCAAGGTGACCGAACGCATTTCGCAGAACTACGCCTTCAATCCCGATGGCGTGATTTCTCTCAGCAATATCAATGGCGACATCGAGATCGTCGCCTGGGACAAGAATGAAGTCAGTCTCGAGGCGGAAAAAATCGCCTCCGACGATGTTGGACTCAAACGCATCACGATCGTGATCGAACACACCCCGGCGCACCTCTCGATCAAAACCGTGTACGAAAAGAAATGGAAATTCTGGGGCAATTCCCAAGCCGAGGTCCGCTACAAACTGCGCGTGCCCGCCGGCGTCTCGCTCCGCAAGATCGACGTGGTCAATTCCGACATCACGCTGCGCGGCGTGACGGGCTACGTGGATCTCGATTCCGTCAATGGCTCGATCAGCGCCGAGGGTCTCGCCAGCGGCGGCAACTTCGACACCGTCAACGGTTCGATCAACGCCTCGTTCTCCGCGGTCAACCCCAGCGATCGCATCCGCCTCGACACGGTCAACGGCTCCTGCACGGCCGAATTGCCCGCCGGTTCGGCCTTTAACCTCGTGGCCGATTCAGTCAACGGCCGCATCTCCTGCGATTTTCCGGTGACGATCGAGAAATCCGGTCGCCGACACCTCGAAGGCACGGTGAATGGCGGCGGCGCCACGGTCGTGCTCGACTCCGTCAACGGCGGACTGCGCGTGCGTACCGCCAAATAGTATCCGCCGCACCCTTCCTTTGCTCCCGGACGCATCGCGATGCGTCCGTTTTTTTTGCGCCAACGGCTCGTCCGACCCACGCCCCGCTGTTCCTTCCCATTCGTGGGACACCCCAATTTCGTTTTCAGGGCAAATCGTGACGACAGCCGCAGGTGAAAATAACTTAACCCGCTCGTCGCGAGACCTTAGCAATGTTTCCAACGATTGGCACACCACATGCAAAGTTGCGGCGTGCTCCTCGCAACCCACTCGCTGCATTTTCGCGTCCACACGCGTGTCCTGTTGACGTTGCTGGTCGCGTTGGCGGCGACGACGTTGATCTGGGCCGAGCCGACCTATCGCCCCCTGTTGCGCGAGGCCGGAGATGCCCCGCGCGCCGCCGACCTGCCTGCGGCTCCTTTGAAATTCGAACAGATCACCCCCAACGAGCGGGCTCCCCGTTTTCCGGCGAAGGACGATCTCCCGACCGGTGTTCTCCACTGGACGATCCCGCTGTCGCTTTTCGTCGGATCCTTCACCCCTCCGGCGGCGCGCGACGGCGCCGTGCTCAGTCTGCAACTTTAACCCCTCGCAGTTCGCTTCCCACCCTTCACCCCGCCCCTTTGCCCATGTTTATCTCCAGCTTCTTTCAAGATTTGCGCGTTGGATTCCGGGTTCTCCTCAAGGAAAAAACCTTCTGCGCCCTCGCGGTCTTCGTGCTCGCCCTCGGCATCTGCGCCGTGACGACCCAATTCGCGGTCGTGAACGGCGTGCTGCTGCGGGGCTTCAAGTTCCCCAACGCCCAGGAACTCGTCGATGTCCAGCTGGTCGATCCGACCAATTTTTCGCCGAGCAATTTCAACTCGCGCTTCACGACGATGGACTTCGCCGACATCAAGGCGGCGGAGTTGAAATCCTTCTCGGCGTTTGCGGGCTACCTCAACGGCTCCACGATCAACCTCACCCACGCCGGCCAGCCCCGCCGGTTGCAGGGCGGATATGTGACTCATGATTTCTTCCGCACCCTCGGCGTGGCGCCGGTACTCGGCCGTGATTTCCTCCCGGAAGAGGACCAGCCAGGCGCGGCCAAGGCCGTGATCCTCAGCGACGCCCTCTGGCGGAGCGATTTCGGGGCCGATCCGCAGGTCCTCAACCGGGCGGTGCGCGTCAACGGTCGGCCCGGGACGATCATCGGCGTGATGCCCCCCAAGTTCGCCTTTCCGGCCAACGAGCAGATCTGGATTCCGGTGAACACAGAGTTTCCGCCCAAGCCGCGCAACGATCGCAGCATCAATTTCATCTCGGTGCTCGCCCGGTTGCAGCCCGGGGTC
>JAUXOH010000275.1 GCA_030682505.1 Candidatus Didemnitutus sp.
CCTTGTCTCCGTCAATCCCGCCACCGGGAAGAGACTGCGCATCTACCGCGAACTCACCCCGCGACAGGTGGACACCCTGCTCGATCGCGCAACCGAGGCGTTCACAAAATGGCGACGGACCTCCAGCACCGTCGGTCAACAGGTTGCCGCCCGCGCCGACGCGGCGATGAAGCGCGGCGCCTACGAACTCGGCGGCAGCGACGCCTAGGTGATTCTGGCCGATGCCGATCTCGCGCATGCCGCCGAACTGGGTGCGGAGTCCCGGCTCTACAACAGCGGACAAACCTGCGTCGCCGCCAAACGGTTCATTGTGGTGGAGCAGGTGCGGGCGAAGTTTGAGGCTTTGTTGGTCGCGCGACTGGTGGGGCGAAAGAGCGGCGACCCCCTCGATCCCACGACTCAGCTCAGACCACTGGCGCGGGTCGGGTTGCGCGGCGAGTTACACGCCCAGGGGCGCCGCAGCGTTCGCGGCGGCGCCAAGCTGTCGCTCGGCGGCCAACCATCCCGCGCCGCGAGCTACCATTACCCCGCGACGGTGTTGACCGGTGTGCGCCCGGGCATGCCCGCCATCGACGAGGAATTGTTCGGACCCGTGGCCGCGATCGTGCCCGCGAGGAATTGCAGGCGGGCAATGCGTTCGTCAATGAGTTCGTGCACTCCCATCCCACCCTGCCGTTTGGCGGGATCAAGCTCAGCGGGCGCGGGCGCGAACTGGGTTCGTGGGGCATCCGGGAAACCACCCACCCCAAAGTGATCAGCGTCAGTCGACGGGCATTTGGGGCGGGCCGCTGTCGCCATCGGACCAGCATTCCACCAACTGGCGGTGGACCTTGGCGCAGGAGACCCGCAGGCGCAGCCGCCGGTGCAGGAAGCCGCGGTTGCCATAGTTCATTTGAAACTCGGCAGCCTCGGCATGGAAATCCCGCCGACTGCGCAAATCGCCGACACTGCGGATAAAGTCATGATCGGTCGTGAAGTAGTCGGGAATCAAATCCAAGAGCCACAGGAAGGGCCACGCATGACGATACAGCGTGCGGTGAAACACGTGTTGTTCAAAATCACTGGCGACAAGGCGGTGGTGTTGGCAGTAACGTTCGCGAAAGGTCGGTCGCATTGGCAGAATAATCCCCGTGTTTTGGGCCCGCATCGTCTATTCCACCACTTCACTGCCGATCTCGCAAGCGCGAGCATCCCCCAAGTTGGCATAGGGAATGGCCCTCGCCGGAAACGGTCCATTTGGGTCGAAACGGGTCGACCCTTTCTCGTCACCAGCCCGCATTGAGTTAGAACTCAATACGGCGAAGGATGGCGAAGAGGGAGGGATTGGCTGCCTTCGGCAGGTGCCGGGCACCCGCACTTCGCGCGCCCCATATTCCTTCTCTCGCATCCGCGTCGCGTCTGCCTCCGGCTTGGCCAGTGCGCCATTGCTTTCGGCAATGGCGGAGAGGGAGGGATTCGAACCCCCGGGACCTTGCGGCCCACCTGATTTCGAGTCAGGCGCGATCGACCACTCTGCCACCTCTCCGGAAGCAAGATGCGAAAACGTAGAGTGCCGGAACCAAAACGGAAGCAGAATTTTCAGCGCCGACCGCCGCCGTCCCAACCAAATCCGGCCCGATCGGGCGCGCCTTTCACCCGGGCGCCGGTGACAAATGCGGGCTAGACGTTTTCATCCTCCGTCCCCGACAAGCCCCGTCGATTGGCGGGCAACTGTTGCGGAAAGAAAAAGTAATAGAGCATCAACTGCCAACTGCGCGAGGAGCGGTAAAGTAACAGCGGCACGACGACGGCACCGACCAAGGCACCAACGATCGCCATCCGGTCGTCCAGGACGTGATAATACCAAAGCAACACCAGCGGCAGAAGGTAGCCAAAACAAGTAACGCCATAATTCAGGGCCATGGCGCCGAGGAAGAAGCCTTCCTCGCGCTCCAGCTTGAGCCCGCAGCGGGGACACTCGCGATTCAACGCCAGGGGCTTCTTCCTCTGAAAGAGCGTCCGACCCCCACAGTTGGGACAGCAGTTGGTGAGTCCGCGGCGGATAATCTGTTGCTGGGTCACATTCATGGCGGAGCGGGATTCAGCATGCACATCCGGGATTCCGCATAAAGGGTGCAATAATCCGCATGCGCTTCCCGGCCGGCGCGCGGGCGTTGGCCGGAGGGGTGCGGGCAAGAAAAAGGGCGCTCCCCGTGGAAGCGCCCGGAAATCTTTCGGCCGTGGCCGGAGGCGGTCAGGCGCCGAGCTGAAAACGAACGAAGCGGCGGATCTGCATGTTTTCGCCGAGGCGAGAAATCTTGTCGGTGAGGAGATCCTTGATCGTCTTCGACGGATCCTTCACGAACGGTTGTTCCAACAAGCACACCTGCGAGAAGTATTTCTCGAGTTTGCCTTCGATGATCTTCTGCGCGGCGGCCGGCGGCTTGCCTTGCACCTGGGCCACCGCGACCTCGCGTTCCTTGGCAAGGTCGGCCTCGGGAACTTCTTCCCGGGTGACGCAGGACGGATTGGCCGCGGCGATCTGCAGACAGATATCACGGCAGAACGCCTTGAAATCGTCCGTCTTCGCGACGAAGTCCGTCTCGCAATTCACCTCCACCAACACGCCGACTTTGCCGCCGACATGGATGTAGGACTCGATGAGACCATCGGAAGTGGAGCGACCGGCCTTCTTGGCAGCGGAAGCAACGCCCTTCTTGCGGAGCAGCATCTCAGCCTGCTCCATGTTGCCCTGCGCTTCATCGAGGGCTTTCTTGCAATCAAGCAGACCGGCTCCGGTCTTCTCCCGGAGGGCTGCAACCAAACTGGCGGAAATAGCGGCCATTTTTAAGTAAGGATCTAAAGGTTAAACTTCTTCGGTGGTCACCGCGGACTTCTTGGCGGTGGCCGTGGTGCGCTTGCGGGCGACGGCGACCGGTTTGTCGTCATCGACCAGGTCTTTCACGCTCGGGGGCAACACGATCTTATCGAGATCGATTTCGCCTTCGACCGGAGCGGCCACCACGCCGGTGTCCGGCGAAACCTTCTCCGTGCGCGCACGGCGGGTCTCGCGGTGAGCGAGGCCGGCTTGGATGGCTTCGATCACGGTATCGAGGATGATGCGGATGGATTTGGCGGCGTCGTCGTTGCCCGGGATCGGGTGCGAGAGGAGGGTCGGATCGGAATTGGTGTCGACGAGGCCGACGCACGGGATGCCAAGGCGCTTGGCTTCGAGCACCGCGATCTCTTCATAGCCGGCGTCGATGACGAACATCGCGGCGGGCAGCGCGGTGAGGTTGGCAATGCCGTCGAAGTTGCGACCCATGCGGGCCATTTCACGACGGATGGCCGACTCTTCCTTCGAGGAGAACTTTGAGAGTTCACCATTGGCGTCCATCGTCTGGTATTTTTTGAACTTCGCCAGCGACTTCTTGATCGTTTCGAAATTGGTCAGGGCGCCGCCGAGCCAGCGCGTGGCGACGAAGGGCATGTTGGTGGCAGCGGCGGCTTCGCGGATCAGTTCCTGCGCTTGGCGCTTCGTGCCGACGAGCAAGACATCGTCGCCGCTGGCGACGAGGTTCTCGAGGAACTTGCACGCCTGCTCAAGGGCGGCGTGGGTCTTCTCGAGATCGATGATGGTGATGCCCTGGCGATGACCGAAGACGAAGGGCTTGGAGCGCGGATTCCAGCGCTTGGTTTGGTGGCCAAGGTGGACGCCGGCGTCGAGGAGGTCTTTAGGAGTGACGTTCATGGGATCTATGTATCGCGATACACAGGTCGGCCAAAGGGCCGCCTTGCGATCTGACTGGTGCCGAGCGCTCCACACCTGTTCAGGTGGAACGCGACAGCGGGTTTTCGTTGGTTGGTTAAAGGAACAGGAACGGCCGAAAACAGAGATGGCCAGAGGAGGAGGCAAGACCTTTCTCGGGAATTCGAGAAATCACGGTTGACAGACCGAATCTCGATTTGCACGTTGGCCATTCCTTTGTTGCAGGGTGGAGCAGCCTGGTAGCTCGTCAGGCTCATAACCTGAAGGTCGTTGGTTCAAATCCAACCCCTGCACCCAATTTGGCCCCTTGGATCGAATCCAAGGGGCTTTTTGTTGAAGGAGTTACGCACGTTGGGCTGTCCGACCCCTGGAGGGGTGACAACGGCGAACAACGGCGAACTTTGGCGAGCAACTACACAAGAAGTCACACAAGAAGTCCGGTACCCCTCTTGGTTCAACCTAGCACGTTCCACCGAAGGAAGGTTT
>JAUXOH010000220.1 GCA_030682505.1 Candidatus Didemnitutus sp.
TCGTGCAACACCGCTTCCATTGGAGTTGTCCTATAAGCAGCCACAGCAGCAACGCCCTTGATCTTACCTGTATCGCCGATGATGCTTCCGCTCAACATGGCCCATTTATTCAGAAGAGACGGCCTGCCCGCTCGGCGGGCGAGGCTGATCTGAATCGTCTAGGCAAGGCACCGATCATGTTCGAGAAAACCACGTGTGATCTGCGGGGTGACTATCGTCCTGCCGCGAAAGACTGGATCTTAGTCGTGCTCACATCTTTGCCTCTCGCGCTTGTCGCTGGATCCCTCTTTACGCGGAGTGCTGTGACTGCTTGGTCTTGGTTTGATATCGGAGTTGTTGCCGTTCTTGCGCTTTTCCCAATCGGCATGTCTGAAATGAACCTCCGCACCGTTCGAATTGATGAAGAAGGAGTTTCTGGGTGCGCACCGTTGCGACTCTACTGCCAGACGTTCCGTCACGACCAGATCGAACGCATACGTCTCACCCCGTTCCGATATGGCTATATCTGTGAGATTCTACACTCGGGTCGCTGGATTGTCCTCGCGAGCAACGATTCGCTCAAGACAAGGATACAGAAAGGAGCCTAATCGCCGGAGCCAACGATCACGCCTTTCACGCCTCTTGAGCCACGCTGGAGGGGTCATGTGTGGTCTTGACCCTTGACAGGACGCCAGGCGACGCGACTGACGCGGCGCCCGTCAAGACCTGACGTCTTGGGGCAGATCCGTCTCGGTCCCCCTACTTCAGCGCGCTGAGTTCAGCGCCGAAGTTGATGTGGAAGGGAACGCCGTTGAGCACCAAGGCCGGCACGGATTTCACTCCGGCCCGCTCGGCTTCAATGATCCGGTTCTTGGCCTGGCCGAGATGCACCACCTCGACATCGAATTTCGTCCGGTCGACGGCCACGGCGAGCTGTTGCTCGGCCTCGACGCAAACGGGACACCCCGCGTGAAAGAAGATCGCTTTGTTCATTTGTGTTTTCCTTTGGTCTGATCACTTGGGATGATTCCCCGGTGACGCTCCCAACCTACCGGAAAAACGAAATTAGGAAATCGGGCACCTTTTGGTGGGGTGGGCACAAAACGGGGTAAAATACTGATTCCAATGGATAAGAAAAATCTCACCGAATCCCGGGGCTCCTACCAACGGCTGGAACAAGTCATCGGGTGCAAATGGTCGGTCTCCGTCCTGCAGGCCGTGCACCTTCAGATCAACCGCCCCGGTGCCTTGGAGCGAAACATCAAGGGCATTTCCACCAAGGTGCTGTCGGAACGGCTCCGCAAACTCACCGAATACGGTCTCCTGAAAAAACAGGTCTTCGCCGAGGTCCCCCCACGGACCGTGTATTCGCTGACCCGCAAGGGCGCGAAACTCGTGGGGATCATCGACGCGATCCACGCCCTCGACGACGCCCCATCCGCGCCGCGTTGAGCCTTGCCCCGCATCCGGGCGCATGCTGAATCGGCGACGGTGAATTCTCCCTCCTCGCGCATTTTGCTCATCATGGGCGTGGCCGGTTCCGGCAAGACGACCCTCGGCCTGCGCGCCGCCGACGAACTCGGCTGGCCCTACTTCGAGGCGGACGATTTTCATTCCCCGGCCAACAAGGAGAAGATGGCGCGGGGCATCCCGCTGGACGACGACGACCGCGCGCCCTGGCTGGCCGCGATCCGCGCGAAGATGGACGCCGTGCGGTCCGCCGGGGGCAACGCGATCTTCACCTGTTCCGCCCTCAAGGAGAGTTACCGCCGCATCCTGCTGGATGGCGCGGAGGGCGTGGTGCCCGTGTTCCTCGCCGGCGACTACAACACGATCCTGCAACGGGTCGGCCAGCGCACGGGGCATTACATGAAGACCGACATGGTGCGCAGCCAGTTCGAGGCCCTCGAAGCGCCCCAGGGCGCTCTCACCCTCGATATCAGCCAGGCCCCCGAGGTGATTCTGGCCAAGGTGCTCGCGGCGGTGAAATAGCTCCGGCAGGGAGGCGAAATTGGCGTCCCGCGACGTTATTGCGCGCCGGGCCGGAGCGTGGCGGAGGGTGGTTTCGATACTTCGCGCTAGACTCCCCGCATCCCTTCCCGATTAATCGCGCCATGGCCTGCACGGTTTTCACGATTGCGAACCAAAAGGGCGGCGTGGGCAAGACGACCACCGCCGTCAATCTTGCCGCCGCGCTGGCGGAGCGGAAGATCCACACCCTGCTGGTCGACCTCGACCCGCAGGCCAATGCCACGAGTGCGCTCGGGATCGAGAAGCAGGAGGGCAAGAGCCTCTACCGTCCCTTGCACGGCGAAGGCAGCGCCTTCGAGATGCTCACCCCGACGGAATGGCACCACCTCGCGTTGATCCCGTCGGAGGAAGACCTCGCCGCGATCGAGATCGAGCTGGCCCAGCAGGAAAACTACCTGATGCGCCTGCGGTCGGTGCTGGACCCGATCCGCAACTCCGGCGGCTACCGCGCCATCATCATCGATTGCCCGCCGGCCCTCGGCCTGCTGTCGATGAACTCGCTCGCCTCGGCCGATCACCTGCTCATCGCACTCCAATGCGAATACATGGCGCTCGAAGGTCTCGGCCAGATCCTGAAGGTGGTCGAGCGGCTCAAGAACGCCGGCGTGAACCCGACCCTTGATGTCGGTGGCATCGTGATGACGATGTTCGACAGCCGCACCAACCTCGCCAAGCAGGTCGTGGACGAAGTCCGCCAGCACCTGCCGGAGAAAATTTTCGACACCGTCATCCCGCGCACGGTGCGGCTGAGCGAGGCCCCGAGCTTCGGCAAACCCATCTTCAGCTACGATCCGAGCGGCCCCGGCTCCCTCGCCTACCGCGCCCTCGCCAAGGAAGTCATTGCGCGCTTCAACCTGACCGACAAACCCGCGCCCGCCGCCAGCTAACAGCTCGCAGCTTCCAGCTCCCCGCTCCCTGCTCCCCGCTCACAGCCCCCCCGTAGTCCGTCGTCCGCCGTCCGTTCCCGTACTCCGTCGTCCGTCCACCGTCGTCCGTCCTCAGCTCTCCGTCGTCCGTAGTCCGTAGTCCTCCTTCCTCCCCCATCCCCCATGCTCGCCTCCATCGCCAAATACCGCGCTGCCTTCGCCGTCGGGCTGCAGAGCAATTTGGTCTATCGGTGGAATTTTGCGGTGCGCGGGTTGTTTTCGCTCTTCCACCTCGTGGTGGTGTTCACGCTCTGGGGAGCGGCCTTTGCCGGGCAGACGGCCATCGGCGGCTTCGACCTGCGCCAGACGATGACGTATTTCGTCATCATTCTGCCGCTCTCGTTCATGATCGGGGCGTTCAACGAGGACTACCAGATCAGCGAGGAAATCCGCAACGGGATGATCAACCAGTTCCTCCTCAAGCCGGTGAACTACTACGCGTATCGCTTCAGCGTCTTCGTTTCGGCGCGGTTGGTTTCCGGCCTGCTCGTGTTGCTGCCGCTGGCGCTGGCCTTCCCGTTTTTGAAGGACACCCTCGTCATCCCGGATGACTGGCAATGGCGGCTGGCGCTCGGGTTGCCGGCGATGCTGTTGTCCGCCGTGGTGCAATTCACCATCGCCTACTGTTTCGGGCTGCTGACGTTCTGGTTCCTCGAGATCCAGTCGTTCGTCATCCTCTCCATGGCCGTGGAGGTGCTCCTCGGCGGCCAGATGTTCCCGCTCGATCTGCTGCCGACGTGGCTCTTTGAACTCTCCCGCTACCTGCCGTATTACTACATGATGTATTTCCCGGCGGCGATATTCACCGGGCGGCTGCCGCTGTCCGAGATCGGCTCCGGCCTCGCCATTCAGGCGGGTTGGATCGCGGTCCTGCTCGTGATCGCCCAAGTGCTGTGGATGCGCGGCCTGCGCAAACACACCGCCGTCGGCGGCTGACCCCTGCCCCATGAGTCTCGTCCACTATCTCAAGATCTGGCTGGCCAGCGTGCGCTACTCGATCGTGCGCACGATGATGTTCCGGATGGACTTCATCATGTGGTCGCTGGTCGAGCTGTTCTGGATGGGCGTGAACATTCTCCTGATCAATGTCATCTACGCGCACACCGACTCGATCGCCGGGTGGTCGAAATACGAGATGCTCCTGCTCGTCGGCACGGCGATGATCCTGCAGCGGCTGATGATGGGATTTTTCTGGAGCAATCTGTTCGAGCTCGGGCGCAACATCCGCACCGGCCAGTTCGACTTCTTCCTCGCGCAGCCGGGCAACCCGCTCTTCATGCTCTCCACGCGCAAGATCGACCTCGACAGCATCATGAACTGCGTGGTCGCGCTTTCGGTGGTGGTCTTTGCGGTCACCAAGCTCGGCCTGCATCCGAGCCTCGCCGACATCGGGTTCTACGTGCTCCTCCTCGGCTGCGCGCTCCTGATCCACTACGCGGCGGTGCTGTTGATCGTGTCGCTCACCTTCTGGCTCATCGGCAGCCAGGGCATCGAGGGCAGCTATTTCACGCTCTTCGAATTCGCCCGCATCCCGCGCCAGGCGTTCGTCGGGGCGCGCGAAGTCATCTTTGTCTGGATCCTGCCCGCGGTGATCTCGAGCAACGTGCCCGCCAGCGCGTTGATCCACGGGTTTCAGCCCATTTCCGTGCTCTGGCTCGGCGCCACGGCGGCGGTGTGGCTCGCCATCGCGATGCTCGTCTTTCGCGCCGGTCTGCGGCGCTACGCCAGCGCGAGTTCCTGAGGACAGGTTCGGCATTGAGGTTTGCGGCGGAAACAGGAATTCTGGCAGTCGTTTTATCAGCGCCATGCCCGACCCTGTTCCCTTTTCCGCCCTTGAAGCGCGCCTCGGCTACACCTTCCGCAACCCCGCGTTGCTGCGGGAGGCGCTGACGCATCCGTCCTACTTGCAGGACCATCCCGAGGACACCACGCACAACCAGCGCCTGGAGTTTCTTGGTGACTCGGTGCTGAACTTCGTGCTCTCCGCCGCGCTCTTTGACCAATTCACCGAAGACCGCGAGGGCGTGCTGAGCCGGCGCCGCGCCGTGCTGACCAAGGGCGATTTCCTCAGCCAGCTCTCCCTTGAACTCGGAGTCGACGACGCCCTGTTGCTCGGCTCCAGCGAGGAGGATGTCGGCGGACGCACCCGCCCGTCGTCGTTGGAGGATGCCTTGGAGGCCATCGTGGGCGCGATCTTCCGCGACAGCGATTTCGTCACCGTGCAGGGTGTCGTGCTGAAGTGGTATGGCGACATCGCCAAACGACTCGCCGCAAACGAACACGGGGAAAATCCCAAGGGACGCTTGCAGGAAATTTTCCAGCCCGAGCATGGCAACAATGCCCTGCGGTATGACGTGATCAGCGCCGACGGCCCGAAGCATCTCCGCGAATACCATGTGGCCGTCTTCCTGCACGAACGGGAGCTGGGCCAAGGCAAGGGTTCGTCGAAGAAGGCCGCCGAGGAAGAGGCGGCGCGCGCGGCCCTCGGCCTGCTGGAAGACGAAGCCGCCTCCGACCTGCTCTGAGCGGAGCCCGCCCCGGGGCAGATTGCCCCGACGCTTGCGCCAAGGCGTGCATCTTGCACCTTGGTCAGGGTCGATGTCCGCCCCTTTCCCCATTCCGCGCACCAAGATCACCGGCGTTTGTCCGCCGGCGCGGGCTTTCTCGCTCGGACATCTCGTGGGCGCGCATCCGGCACCGGTGTGGCTGGTGATCACCGAGGAAGCGCGGGAACTCGACGTGCTCGCCGAAGACCTGGCGCTGTTCCACCACGCCCGCGCGTCGTCCGCGCCGCTGGAGATTTTGATTTTCCCGGAGGCGCAGGCGGACAACCGCGACCTGCGCGAAACCTTTCACGCCGCCGGCGACCGGTTGACCGTGCTGAGCAAGCTGCGGCATCGCCGCCACGCCGCTGCGGCGCCGACGCCGCTGGTGATTCTCGCCACGCCGGGAGCGCTCCTGCAATCCGTGCCCCCACCGGAGGACTTCTCCGAGCGCGAATTCGAACTGCGCCGCGGCGAGGTCCGTCCGTTTCAAGCGCTGATCGATCTGCTGACGCAATTTGACTACGATGGGGAAGCCGTCTGCGAGGCGCCCGGGCAATACGCGGTGCGCGGCGGCATCGTCGACATCTACCCGATCACCGCGCACCAACCCTACCGGCTCGATTTCTTCGGCGACACCCTCGAGGACATCCGTACGCTCGACCCGGTGACGCAGCGTTCCGGCGAAGCGGTCGAACGCATCACGCTGACGGCCGCGCCGACGGTCCACGCGGCCGGCGCGCAGGCCTCGCTCCTCGCCTACCTCGGCCCCGGCACGCACGCCGCCGTGATTGAACCCAAGGCGATCGAGGAAGCGTTTGATCTGTTGGGCAGCGCGGCGGCGGTTCCGGAGGGCGCGGCGTCCGCCACGGGCGGTTCGCCGTTCTGGTCCGCCTTGGGGGAGTCCTGCGCGCAGCTTTTCGGCCTCGCCGATCTGGATCTGGCCAGCGAGGTGTTCGATCACGCCCCGACGGAGGAAACGTGGGACACCGAGTCGTTGGTCCATCACCGGTCCGCCCCCGAGATGGAACTGCTGGCCCACGAACGCCTGCAGGCGGAGGACGCGGCGCGGCGCGAGTTCCTGTTGCAGGTGCTCCAGTGGAAGCAGGCGGGCTACGCGGTGGATTTCTTCATTTCCAAGGAGGGCGATGAACAGCGCACGCGCGAGCTGCTCGACGAGGACAAGGACCTGAAGGCGTTGCAACCGCGGTTCGTGCGCGGCTCCGTCAACGAGGGCTTCCGCCTCACGGCGCGCGCGGGCGGCGCCGGGCAAAACTACCTCGCGGTCACGGAAACCGAGATCTTCGGGCGCAAACGCCAGCGCCGGATCGTCGGCAAACGCGCGCTCGTGACGCCCTCGGCGGTCGACCAACTGCTGGATTTCTCGGAGTTGGTGGAAGGCGATTTCGTCGTCCATCTCGGGCACGGCGTGGCGGTGTTCCGCGGCCTGACCAAGATCGAGTCCGCCGACGGCGTGCGCGAGGTGATCTCGCTGGAGTTCGACGACAAGGTCACGCTCCACGTGCCGCTGCAGGAGTCGCACCTGATCAGCCGCTACGTCGGGTTGTCCAAGATCAAGCCGCAGCTCGGTCGCGTGGGTTCCGGCAAATGGGAAAAGGTGCGGGCGGCGGCGGAGCGCGCGACGCTCGATCTCGCGGCGGAGTTGCTGCAGATCCAGGCGCGCCGCGAGGCGCAGCCGGGGCATGCCTTCGCCGGGGACACCATGTGGCAGAAGGAGTTTGAAGGCGCGTTCCCCTACACCGAGACGCCCGACCAGTTGAAGGCCATCAACGACACGCGCGGCGACATGGAGAAGACCCGGCCGATGGACCGGCTCGTGTGCGGCGACGTGGGATTTGGGAAAACCGAAGTGGCGATCCGCGCGGCCTTCAAGTCCGTGATGGGCGGCAAGCAG
>JAUXOH010000221.1 GCA_030682505.1 Candidatus Didemnitutus sp.
GTGTATCTCGACGGCAAGATGATGCTCTGTCTCTGCGACAGCGAAGAGCCATGGCGCGGCCTGCTGGTGTGCACGAGCCGCGAGCACCACCCGGCCCTCCAAGCCCAGTTCCCCGAGCTCTCACCGCACCCGATCCTGCCCAAATGGCTCTACTTGCCGGAAGCCGCCGCCCGCTTCGAACGCACGGGCACGACGATCGTGCACCTCACTCGCCAGCGTGATCCGCGGATCGGGATCACTCCCAAACCGCGGAAGCGCCGCGCAGCGAAGCAGCGAGCGTCGCGGAGATGACCGCTAAATTCTTCCCCTCCGCGGTCAGCGAACGGCTGCGCTAAGCACCCCAAAAGCGATTCCGTGCTCAGGGTTTCGGGAGGTCGCGGGAGCGCGCATCCTCCTTCAGGGCGGCAAAATTGCCCTCTTCGCAATGGTGCACGAAGCCCTCCGTGACCGATTTCAAGTCCTCCCAGCGCCGCCGGATGGCCTTGGCCTCGGCGAGCGAGACCTGATTGTCCGCCGCCGCCGTGGCAATCACTCCCAACATGTCAGCGAACTCCTGCACAATGCTGTTCGTCGAAGGTATCAGACTGTAGTCGTGAGGTTTGTGCTTGGGATTGGTAATGAAGAAACCGCCGGCGCGCTCGCAAACCCACTGGGCAATCCGCGGATCGTTGGTGATCTTCAGCAACTGCTCGATGCGATCGAGCGGGTTTTGCGCGCCACTGCCCGTCTCGGTGGCGGGCGGCTCGGCCCACTTGTAGATCAGAGAGAGCGATAATCCCATATCGGCCGAAATTTCCTTGGCGCTGACCTTCTTCAAAACCTCCTTGAGCAACTCGTGCGAATGCATGGCCGGGATCCTGCGAGGCGGGCCGGCAATGGCAATCCTGCCTTATCGGCGGCGATTTCCGTCCGCGCCGCAGCTAATGCCGCGTTTGTGACAACCCTCGCGGAATCTTTTTGGTGTCTTTTCCCGCGCATTGCGGGTAAAAATCAAAGTTTCTTTCCTATGAACATTCACGAGTATCAGGCCAAAACCTTGTTCGAGAAATACGGCGTCGCTGTGCCCAAAGGCATGGCCGCCCGCTCTCCCGCCGAATTCGATTCCGCGTTGTCCGCGTTGGACCACGGACCCTTCGTCGTCAAATCGCAGATCCACGCCGGTGGCCGGGGTAAAGGAACCTTTACCGACGGCTTCAAAGGGGGCGTGAAATTTGCCAAGACCAAGGCCGAAGCCCTCGAATTCGCCAACAAGATGTATGGCAACACACTGGTCACCGCCCAGACCGGTCCCGCCGGCCGCAAAGTGCAGACGGTTTATTTCACCAAGGCCGCTGATATCGCAAAGGAATACTACCTCGCCGTCCTGCTCGATCGGAACACCTCGTTCCCCGTCATCGTCGCCTCCACCGAAGGCGGCGTGGAAATTGAAAAGGTCGCACACGAGACCCCCGAAAAGATTTTCAAGATCCTCGTCGATCCCGCCGTCGGCCTCCAAGGCTATCAGGCCCGCCAGCTCGCCTTTCAACTCGGACTGAGCGGCGATCACTTCAAGCAGGCGGTCAAACTCATCACCAATCTCTACAAGATGGCGTGGGCAACCGACGCCTCCATGGTCGAGGTCAATCCGCTCATCACCACGACTGACGGTCAGGTGCTGGCGCTCGACGCCAAGGTCTCCTTCGACGACAACGCCCTCTTCCGCCATCCGGAAATCGTCGAGCTGCGCGACCTCAACGAGGAGGATCCCAAGGAAATCGAAGCTTCGAAATATTCGCTCAGCTACATCGCGCTCGACGGCAACATCGCGTGCCTCGTCAACGGCGCCGGTCTCGCCATGAGCACGATGGATATCATCAAGCACTTCGGCGGCAACCCCGCCAATTTCCTCGACGTCGGCGGCGGCGCCTCAAAGGACCAGGTGCAGGCGGCCTTCCGCATCATTCTCACCGACCCCAACGTCAAGGGGATCATGGTCAATATTTTTGGCGGGATCATGGACTGCAACACGATCGCCACGGGCGTCGTCGCCGCGGCCCGCGAACTCGGCCTGAAGATTCCGCTCGTGGTCCGGCTCGAAGGCAACAACGTCGCCGCCGGCAAGCAGACGCTCGCCGAGTCCGGCCTCGCCATCGAGTCCGCTGACTCCATGGCCGACGCTGCCCAAAAGATCGTCAAGCTCGTCGCCTGAACCGCCCACCGCTAACTGCTCACTTCCATGTCCATTATTGTCACTGAAAAGACCAAGGTCCTCGTCCAAGGCATCACCGGCGAGTTCGGCGGTCGTCACACCAAACTGTCCCTCGACTACGGCACGCAGATCGTGGCCGGCGTCACGCCCGGCAAGGGCGGCCAGTTTTTCGAACACGGGGCGCATCGCGTGCCGATCTTCAACACCGTCGTCGACGCCATCGCCGCCACCGGCGCCACCGCTTCGGCGGTCTTTGTCCCCCCGCCGTTCGCGGCGGATGCGATCCTCGAAAGCGTCGACGCCGGTCTCGACCTTTGCGTGGCGATCACCGAAGGCATTCCGGTTCGCGACATGATCCAGGTGAAGCGCTCCATGCTCGGAAAAAGGACGCGCCTCATCGGCCCAAACTGTCCCGGCATCGTCACACCCGGCAGCGGCAAGGATTCCTCCGGCGGTTGCCGCATTGGCATCGCCCCGGGCTATATTCACAAGAAGGGCCACGTCGGGGTCGTCTCGCGCTCCGGCACGCTGACCTACGAAGCCGTCTGGCAACTGACCGTTAAGGGCATCGGTCAAACGACCTGCGTCGGCATTGGCGGCGATCCCGTCAACGGCACGTCGCACCTCGATGTCCTCAAGATGTTCAACGATGACCCCGACACCTGGGGTATCATCATGATCGGCGAGATCGGCGGCAATGCCGAGGCCGAGGCCGCCCGCTGGGTCAAAGCCAACTGCAAGAAACCCGTCGCGGGCTTCATCGCGGGAGCGACCGCTCCAGCCGGTCGCCGCATGGGCCACGCCGGTGCCGTCGTCGGTGGAACCGAAGACACCGCGGCCGCCAAGATCGCCGTCTTCGAGGAATGCGGCGTCGAAGTGGCAGTCACGCCGTCCGACATGGCGGATGCCTTGGTTCGCGTCGCGCAACGGATGGGCGCAAAACTGGCGTAACTTCCCGAACCACAGATTCTTTCGTTTTCAAGGCCGGGCAATCGCCCGGCCTTTTTTTTGTTCGTCAGCGGCTTATGACAATTTGTTGGGAAAATTTGTCTGGCTCTGGCCGTCACGATTCGCAGGGTGGGCCCTGCATCAGGAAAGGATCGACGGAGCAATCCGAAGGTTCTGCCAACCGGGTCTAGGAGTGATCACGGTGGTTTCGAGTGACGCAAGTCACCCGGATGTGAGAGGGGTCAAACCCTCTAACAAAAAAACTCCTCCTTAAAACGGAAAGCCGCCTGATGACCTCAGGCGGCTTTCGTTTTTTGGGAAAAGCCCTGATGCGCGAACGATTAACTCAAAACCCGCTAACCGCTCACGCATCATGTCCAACATCATCACCCTCCCCTCCCTCCGCGTAAATCCGGACAACGTTAACCACCACCTCTGGAACAACAACGGAACGTGGTTCTTGCACTATACCGTGTATCCGACGTCCTTTACCAAGGAGCGCATCCGTCGCTCCCTGGGCACCAAGATCGTCGAAGTCGCCCGCGACCGCCGCGACGCCTTCTTCCTCCAGCTCACCGGGCAAAAGACCGCGAGCGTCCGGCAAACGGCCGTCGCCTGACGATCTTCGTCCCTCCATCCAAGTTAAGCTGAAGCCCGCGTCAACCGACGCGGGCTTTTTCGTGGAGCATCAAGGAATGCGCAATCTCTGACCCACGCGCAGGGAGTTCTCTCCGGCCAGGACATCGCGGTTCGCGTTGTAAATTTCCTGCCAGCGATTCGAGGTCCCGTAGTAAAGCAAACTCAGGCGGGAAAGCGAATCGCCGTCGGCCACGACATGGAATCTCGCTTCGACCGACGCTGCCAGCAGCGGCGGCGTCTGGCCACTGCCCGGTTGTGCCGCGACCGCAATTCCCGCCGCCGGTGTGCCGAGGCGGGCGGCGGCCGCAATCTGGTCGAGGGTGTTCTGCGCCTGGGAAAGGCGACTGGAAAGAGCGACGTTTTCCTGCCGCACCTGGTTCAAAGCCTGTTGCCGGTCGCGATCGAGCGTGACGTTCGAGTCGGCGAGCCTCTGGTTGGCGGCGCGCAGGCCGGCCAGTTCCCGCTGCACTTGCTGGAGCTGGGCGGAAAGCACCTCGTTCGTTTGCGCAGCGTTGCGTTCCGCGTTCGTGAGTTGCGACTCCGTTGCGCGTTGGGCCACCGCGACCCGGGTCGTCTCTGCGTTCGCCACCGCGAGTTGGCGCTGCAAGGCATCGCGCTCGTCGGTGAGCTTCGCATTCGCGACGGTCAACTCCGCGACCGACGAGCCGTGGAACTCCGAAATCTTCTCCGCGTCGCTCAACCGCGACTGCAGGGCGGTCAGTTCAGTCCGCACCTTTTCGCTCGCGTCATTCGCGGTGGCAGCCAGCGCGGCGCTCTCGCTCTGCTGGCGTTTCAAGGCCTCGATCTCGCGCTGCGTTGAAGCCAGTTCGGTACCGACGGCCTGGAGACGGCCCTCGAGCGCCCGGTTCTCCGAGACCAGCTTGGAATCCGCCGTGTTGCGGGCGCCCAGCGCCGCGGTGAGTTGACGCGTCAGGTCGGCAATCTGGTTGAGCAACTGGTTGCGCTCCTGCTCCGCGCTGGCATTGGCCTGCGTCAGTTCGGCCACCGTGCGGGTGTTGCTGGCTTCCACTTTGTCCGACTCAGCCAGCTGCACGCGGATCTCATCCCGCTCCCGGGCGAGGCGCTCGTTCTCGGCGTTGAGCTTCTCATTCTGGCGGCGCATCTCCTCGCCGATCGACGTCAGTTCCCGCACGCGGGTTTGCACCTGGTCAAATTCCTGCCGGCTCGGACCGGAATCGGACTGCCGCACCGCCAACAGGGCGCGGTTCGCGTCCGACAAAGCTTTGCTCGTTTCGCGCGACTTCAGCAATTGCTCGGCGAGCGACGCGATTTCGCGCGCCGTGACGGTCCGATCCTCCTGCAGGGCCGAGTCGAGCTGCCGCACGCGATCCTCGAGCGTCCGGATCTCCATCTGGTAGGCGTCGGGGCGCGCCGCGTTGACCGCCTGCGCCTGGGCCGCCAGCGCCGCATCGGTCGATTTCAGCGCGTTGGTCAGGTCCTTTTCCAGTTTGGCATTCGCGGCCGTCAGTTCTGCAACCTGGGTGTGGAGTGAATCCGCAGCGCGCGTGGTTTCCGCCAGCTCGTTCTGGAGCTGCGCCACCTCTGCCGTGCCGGACCGGGCGCCCAACAATTCCTTTTCGAGGCGTTCCCGGGCGGCCGTCAGCTCCGTCACTTGGGCGCTGTGGGAGTCGGCCGTGCGTTGGGCACCGGCCAGTTCCAAGCGCAGTTGGGCGAGTTCGCTGGCGCCCGAGTCGGCCCGGGCAAGGCTGGACCGGGCGGCCGCGAGTTGCTGCTCGAGTGTCGCGATCTGGCTGCGCGCCGCGTCCAGGGCAGCCGTGTCTTTCGTCCCGCCGGCGAGCCGGATGTTTTCCTGCAACAGTCGCTGCACTTGCGCACGCAAGGCAGGCAATTGCCCGGCGTCCTGCCGCGCGCCTTCCAGTTGACGTTCCAGATTCGCATGGGCGGCGGTCAATTCCGCCACACTTGATCCGTGGGTTTCGACGGCCCGGTTCGCGGCGGCGAGTTGCTTTTCCAACGCGGGCACGCGTTCATCCGCGATTTTTTGCACCGCGGGCGGCTGATCCCGCAACACCGCGATTTCTTTCGTGCGGTCGCGCTCCGCTTGCTGGGCCGCAGCCAATTCGACGCGCAATTGTCCGGCAGCATTCCGGGCGTCCTCGAGCTGTTGGCGAAGTTCCGCTCCGCTCACGTCCGTTGCGCCGGCGGCGGCGCGCAATCCCTGGTTTTCGCTCTGCAACCGGGCAACTTGACCCTCAACCGCGGCAAGGGCGTGGCGCTCGGCGCGAAACTCGTCGCGCAGCTTCAGCGCGTCTTCGCGGACACTGGCGCGGTCAGCTTCCGCAACCGCCAGCTGGACCTGCAAATTGTCAACCTGAGCAAGGGCGGTCACTAGGGCGGCGTCATTTCGGGCCTGGCCCGCCGTCCGGAGCACCACGATCTCGTTCGCCTGTGCACCCACGGTCTCCTTGACCGAGGCCAATTCGGCGCGCAGCTGCGCGGCGGCTTGTTGCGCATTGGCGAGCTGGCGACCCAGTTCCGCGTTGCCCGCGTCACTCGAACCGGTCGCAGCGCGCAAGCCTTGGTTTTCGCGCTCCAGTTGTTCGATGCGAGAGTTGGCGGCAGCGATCGCCTGCTGCCCGGCGCGATACTCGTCGCGCAGCTTGAGCGCATCCTCGCGAATGCTGGCCCGATCGGCCTCCGCGACGGCCAACTGGTGCTCCAGCGCGGGCATGCGTTCGTCGGCCACTTCGCGCACGATGGGCGGTTGGGCTCGCAGGACGATGAGCTCATTCTCGCGGGCGGCGATGGTGAGGTTGGCCGCATCCAGCTTAGCCTGCATCTGCTCGGTGGCAGTCTGCGCCTCCGCGATGCGGCGACGCATTTCCACCAGTCCGGCATCATTCGAACCGGCGGCGGCACGAATCTCCAGATTCTCCCGCTGCAGGTGATCGACGCGATTTTCGAAAACCGTGAGGGCTTGCCGGCTGGCGAGGTTTTCGGCGCGCAGGAGACCGGCGGTTTTCTCGGACTCGAGGAGCTGGCGGCGCAATTCCGCGCCCCGGGTGTCGATTGAACCCGCCGCGCTCCGGATCTGCTGCATCTCATTTTCCAACTGACCTAGGCGGGTCGCGCTGTCGCTGAGAGCTTGCTTCCCGGCCCGATACTGGTCGCGCAACTTGAGGGCGTCTTCCCGCACGCTAGCGCGGTCGGCTTCGGCAATCGCCAGCTGCGTCTGCAGATCATCGATCTGCTTCTGTGCGGAGATCAAGGGAGCATCATCGTGCCGGGCGGCGGCAGTGAGGCGTGCATTGGCGCTGGTCAGCTCGTCAACGCGCGTCCGCAGTTGGGCGATTTCGTCGGCCCCCACCCGCGCGGTGCCGGCCTGCGCTCGCAAGTTCACCAACTCACTCTGCAAGGCGGCCAACTGGGCCAGACTTGAATCTGCCGCGTTCTGCGCCGCAGTGAGGTCGGTTTTTAGCTGGCCCAATTCCCGGCGGGCAAGTTCATCGGACGCTTGGGCGGTGGCCAGTTGGAGGCGCGCTTTTTCGAGTTCGCCCGGGCCCACCGTCGTGGAGCGCAAGCGTTGCAATTCGCCTTCGAGCCGGTCGTTCATCGCGCGAAGACTGCTCGACTCGCTGGCGAGGCGCCGGAGGCGGGCCACTTCATCCTGCAAGTCCCGGCGGTTGTCCGTACCGCTGGAGACGCCCAGTTCCCGGGCTGTGGCAAGTTCCTCCGCTAGGCGGGCCACCGTCAATTCGCTATTCTGCAACCGGGTTTGGGTCGCGGCCAAGTCCCGGCGGGCGTTTGCAATTTCCGTCGGGATCTCAGCACTGGAGCGACTCGCGGTTTGCTGGGTTGCCAGCGCCTTCTCGAGTTGCGCCTTGTCCAGCTCGAGTTGGCCCTTTTCCAGCACGAGACGTTGGTTCGCTTCGGCAAACCGGCTGTTGGCGGCGAGAGCCTGCGCCAGTTCCTCGCGCAAACGGTTGTCCTCGGCCGGCGTCGGCGCAGGCACCGTTGGCGCCGTGGCTTGGGCGACGACCCGGCTGGGGGCTTCGCCTCGCCTCAGTCGATCGCGCAGCTGATTGGCCGCGCTGTCGGCACGTGTCCGCATGTCGCCGGTGAAACTCCGGGCCACAAAATCACGTCCCATCGGTGAGGCACCACCTTCGACCGCAAGGGTGAGCCAGGCATAGCCGGTGATGGAGTCGGCATTCAGGCCACCCCGACCCGAGGCATACATGAGACCCAGATTATTCTGGGCCGGCGCGTAACCCCGTTCCGCCGCGATTTGATAGAGGGTAACGGCTGCTTTCTCATCCTTGGCGACTCCGCGTCCATCCTCGACCATCATGCCGAGATTGAACTGCGCCGCGACAAAACCCTGTTCGGCGGCGGCCTTGTACCAACGAACCGCCTGTTCCTCGTCGCGCCGAATTCCGCGGCCGGCTTCATAGGCCAACCCGAGATTGAACTGGGCTTCCGCGAGACCTTTCTCCGCGGCCTGCTTGAACCAGATGTTCGCCTCGAACAAATCCTGCCCGACCCCCCGACCGGTGGCATACATGTTGCCCGTATTGAACTGCGCCGGAATGAAGCCCTGTTCGGCCGCAAGGAGATAATAGCGAAATGCCTGCCGGAGATCGACTGCCACGCCACGCCCAAGTTCGTGAACCAGACCCAGATTGAACTGCGCCGGAGCGAAGCCGCGGCCAGCCGCGCGCTCATACCAGACGAGCGCTTCGGTAAACTTATTCGCCGCGGTCAGCTGGTTTCCCAATGTATTCTGCGCATCGGCATCGCCCCCTTCCGCCCGGACCTGAACATCGCGATCGCTGCCGCCAGCCGGCTGCGCGGCGAGGTGCGCCGCCCCGGACAAGGCGCAGAGAAAAACCAAGACGCGCCAACCACGCGAGGAGGTCGAATTGAAGGTTTTCCAAAAAAATCCGATGGGGAGGCGCACCTAGGGAACCTAGGTGAAAATCCTACATGGGAGCAAGGCCGCATCCTCCATCCCGTGAATGATTTTCTTATCCGGAGGGCAAAAAGTCGCAAGGGCCCCGGACAAGCGGGTTTTGCCACTGCCGACGAAGTAATAGGGGCAAAGTCGAAGCCGGCCCGCCGTCGCTTTCGATTCAACCGGTCCACCGCCCACGGGTACGCGGTAAATGGGGTGCTCAATGCGGCGCGGTTTCCGGTATTCCTGCAGGAGGTGGAGGTTCGTCGGCGCGAGGCGCAAGGCCTCTTCGATTCCTTGTTGCCACTCTTCGCGCGAGCAGTCGCTGCCCAGCACCACGCTGCGGGCGCCCCAAGCCGTCTCATGAAAGCCGGAGATCTTGATGATCAGGTCGCGCTCCTTTTGCGACGCACCAGCGAGGTCGCGCCAGTCATTGAGCATGCGGCCCCCGACGCGGGGGCCATCCATCACCGCGCCCGGCGGGAGCGGAGCCGGATCCATGATCCAAGAGGCCGGAATAATCCGCTTCAGCACCTCCAAGTTCTCCCGACCGAGGTTCTCCTGCCAGAATTCCCCGAGGAGGTGGTGATGAAAGAGCGCGAGGGAAAGTTTCTCTTCCTGGAAGGGGCGCATGGGTGGAGCGATCGCCACCTGCCCGGCCGACCACGCCTCGAGAATATGCTCCCCCACCCGCACATTGGCCCAGTCAAACAACTCGAAAAAACGGAAGATCACATCGATTTTCTCCGGCGTGCCTTCGATATCGAAAAACAGTTCCCCGCCCAGCGGAAACACTTTGTCGGGATGCAGACAGAATACCCGCCGACCGAGGCGCTGGAGTTGCTCCGCCAGCCATTGCATTTCGGGACGATAAGTCGCAGCCTCGTCGCTCACAAAAAGGGCAATTAGCGGATTGCGCAAATTGGGCCGGAGACTGGCGAGTGATCGGTAGAAGCCCTCGATCATCGCACCCGGGTGACCGAGCACGCTCGCGTCCGTGTCGCCGCCATAAAGGCGATTGAGGAAAGCTGTGAGACCGAAGCCGCCCGGCACCGAGTCGAGCTGCGTCATCACAAAACCGCTGGCGGTCAGGAGAAGATCGGGCCGCAAGACGGTGGGAAACGCACCCCGATTCCTCGGATCCCGGGAATGCTGCACCAACTCCGGGGGCTTGCCCCGATCCAGATAATCGGCCACCCACGGAGCCAGCAGCGGTTTGTTGCGCAAGAGGTTTTTCCCCGCGGCTGAACGCAGATAAAGCACTTCCAGCGCCTGATGAAACTCGAGGCACGCGGTTCCGATTTTCTCCAGCTCGCCCACCTGCTCGGGCGACAGAGGCCAAGCTTGGGGTGATAATTGCCAGGTCTTGTCCTCGAACAGCGGCTGGGCCCGGAGTGAGGCTTTGATCTGATCGTAGGCGAGGTCGGGCATGTTGGGCGAAGCCGGTTAGCGAAAGGCAGAACAGCGATTTGGCAAGTTTCCCGCAAGCACCGTGGCACATCCCGCCCTCCGGCCGAGGCCGCCGCGAGGCGAAAACCGCCTACTCGTCGTCCATCTGAATATCCTTGTTCCGATGCCGGGGACTCCCGGCGCGCAGCCAAGCATAGATGAAGCGATCCAAGTCGCCGTCGAGCACGCCCTGGGTGTCGCTGGTCGAGACTCCGGTGCGCAGGTCCTTCACCATTTGGTAGGGTTGCAGCACGTAGCTGCGGATCTGGCTGCCCCACCCGATCTCACCCTTGTCGCCGTAGAATTTTTCCATCTCGCTGCGCTGGGCATCAAGTTTCTTCTCGTAGAGTCGCGACTTGAGCACCGTGAGGGCACTGGCGCGATTCTTGATCTGGGAGCGTTCGTTTTGACAAACCACCACGAGCCCGGACGGGATGTGCGTGAGGCGCACGGCCGAGTCCGTGGTATTGACGCCCTGCCCGCCTTTCCCCGAGGAACGATACACGTCGACGCGGATTTCCGTCTCGGGAATCTCGATGTCGATGTCCTCATTGACCTCCGCGACGACGTCGATCGCACAGAATGACGTGTGGCGCCGCTTGTTGGAATCAAAGGGACTGATGCGCACGAGGCGATGCACGCCGCGCTCGGCTTTCACGTAGCCGTAGGCGTTCTCACCCTTGATCATCAACGTGGCCTTGGTGATGCCGGCTTGATCACCGACCTGCACATCCTGCACCTCGACGTCGAAACCACGGCGTTCCGCCCAACGCAGATACATGCGGAACAGAATATCGCACCAATCGTTGGACTCGGTGCCGCCCGCCCCGGATTGGATGCTGAGAAAGGCGTTGTTCCGATCAAACTGACCGGTGAGAAAGGAGGCGATCTCGAGTTTGTCGAGTTCCTCGACCATCGCCGTCACCGCCGCTTCGAGCTCCTTGGCGTAGGCCTCCTGTTCGGCCGGCGAGGCCGACTCGATCAATTCCACCATCACGCCCGCGTCATCGAGCTTCCGGTTGAAGCCCAAGAGTCCGGCGATGGTCTTTTTGAGACCGTTAAGTTTGGCAATGTGCTTCTGGGCGCGCTCGCTGTTATTCCAGAAATCCGGCGCGCCCATCTGCGCCTCCATTGCCTCTATTTCCCGCTGCTTTTGTTCGACGTCAAAGAAACCTCCCCAAGTAGCCGGCGCGCTTCTTGATAAGTTCGAACTGAGTGAAAATTTCGGGGGCGATCATTGCACCCCCATGGCCGCAAAGACCTCACGGCTCCGCAAGTGAATTCTGCAATCCCAGCTTCGCGGGCGAGCCGAGGTAGACCACCCGGCGATTCCCGACCCAGTAGGAGGCGCGTTCCACCGGGGCCTCGGCGACCGTGAAAACCCGCTCATCCGCGAGCCGACGCCACTCACTGTCATAGAGCATCAACGCCGTGGTTTCGACGTCGAGGTGCAGGACGTGCAGGTCGGTGATCAAGCCGGCATC
>JAUXOH010000228.1 GCA_030682505.1 Candidatus Didemnitutus sp.
GACCATGTTGCATTTTTTCGCGCGGACCCCTTTTCAGTTTGCCACGTGCCGCTTTCTTCTCGGCGCCACCGAGCCGGCCAATTTTCCGGCGGGCGTCAAGGCGGTGTCCGAGTGGTTCCCCATCCGGGAACGGGCGCTCGCGGTCGGGATCTTCAATGCGGGCACGGCCGTCGGAGCCGGCCTGGCGGCCCCGGTGGTCTCCTTGATCGCGCTCACGCTCGGTTGGCGCTGGGCTTTCATCGTCACCGGCGGGCTGGGTTTCATCTGGGTGATCGTCTGGCACTTTGCTTATCGTTTGCCACAGGAACACCCGCGACTCAGCGAGGAGGAAAGGACCCTGATTCTCGACGGCCGGGAACCGAATGCCCCGCCGCCCCCGATGCTGGCTTGGTCCAAAATTCTCCGCTCGCGCGCGGCCTGGGCCTGTGTGCTCGCCCGCATGCTGACCGACCCCATCACCTATTTCTTCATTTTCTGGACACCCAAATACCTCCAGCAGGAACAGGGCTTCGACTTGGCGGACATCGGCAAGTTCAGCTGGATCCCGTTCGTGGCGCTCGCCCTCGGTAACATCAGCGGCGGACTCGTGCCCAACCGCCTCGTGCGCCTCGGCTGGACCGTCAATCGGGCCCGCATGACGGTCATGCTGGTGGCTTCGCTCGCCATGCCGGTGCTCTGCCTCACCATTGCGCGTGCCCCCGCGCCGGTCATCGCCCTCTCCTGCATCAGTCTCGCCATGTTCTTCCACGCCGCCTGGGCCAACATGACCTTGCCGGCCGAGGTATTGCCAAGCAATGCCATCGGCTCGGTCACCGGGCTCGCCGGAGCGATGGGTGGAGTGATGGGCATCCTCACCCAAACCGCGATCGGGTGGACGGTGCAGAACATTTCCTTTACGCCCGTCTTCGTGGTGGCCGCCTTCATGCATCTCCTCGCCTTGATCGGCGTGAAACTCCTGATCGGCAAAATCGGCCAGCGCCCTCCCGAAATCGATTACGCGACCTGACCCTCCCATGAATCTCGGACTCGGCCTTTACCGGCACATGTTGACCCCGACGAACTACGAGTTCGCCCGCCAAGCGGGCGCAACCCACATCGTCGCGCATCTGGTCGACTATTTCAAAGACGGCACCGCGCAGAAAGTTGATGACCAACCCACCGGCACCGACCGCGGCTGGGGCCGGGCCGGCGATCCCAACCAATTGTGGACCCTCGCCGAGTTGACCGACCTGCGCCGCGGGATCGAGGAGGCGGGACTCAAACTCGAGGCGATCGAGAACCTGGATCCCGCGCACTGGCACGACATCCTGCTCGACGGCCCCCGACGCACGACCCAGCTCGAGGGCGTCAAGACCATCATCCGGCGCATGGGTGAGGCTGGCATTCCGATCCTCGGTTACAATTTCAGCCTCGCGGGCGTGGCGGGCAGAACCAAGTCGAACTACGCGCGGGGCAACGCCACGTCGGTCGGCATGGAAGGCGCCTACGACCCACCCATGCCCCGCGGCATGGTATGGAACATGATCTACGATGAACACGCGACGACAGGCACGCACCCGTCGATCAGTTCGGAAGAGTTGTGGCGTCGGCTCGAGGCGTTTCTCAACGAGGTACTCCCGGTGGCCGAAGCCGCGGGAGTCAAACTCGCCGCCCATCCCGACGATCCCCCGATGCCAACCGTGCGCGGACAGCCGCGGCTCGTCTACCAACCGGCCCATTACCAGAAACTCATCGACTTGAATCCCAGCCCCGCGAACACGCTGGAATTTTGCATCGGTTCGCTGGCCGAAATGACCGAAGGCGACATCTATGAGGCGGTGGACACCTACAGCCGCCAGAATCGCCTCGGCTATGTGCATTTCCGCAATGTGCGCGGCAAGGTCCCCTTTTACCGCGAGACCTTCATCGACGATGGCGAGGTCGACATGCTGCGCGTCGTCCAAATCCTGCGACGCAACCGCTTTGCCGGCGTGTTGATCCCCGACCACACGCCGCAAATGTCGTGTGGCGCTCCCTGGCACGCAGGCATGGCCTACGCCATGGGGTTCATGCGCGCCGCCCTCCTGACCACCAAATAATATGCCGACCGTCGATTTCCCGAAAGTCTTCTCCCTGCAAGGCGAGATTGCCCTCATCACTGGCGGAGGCACCGGCATCGGTTTGGCCATCGCCCGTTCCATGCACCAAGCTGGCGCGGCCGTCGTGCTCGTCGGTCGCCGCGAAGCCGAGCTGGCGCAGGCGGTCCGTGAACTGGGCGACCGCGCCTTCGCCTTCGTGCACGATGTAACGGACGTCGGCGCGACGGACGAACTGGTGGCGCGCATCGCCGCCCAAGTCGGACCGATCACCTGCCTCGTCAACAATGCAGGCATCCACCTGAAGAAGCCCGCCGGGGAGACCACGCCGGAGGAGTTCGACTCCGTCCTGCGCACCCATGTGGTCGGAGCCCATGCCCTCGTGCGGGCGGTGACGCCCGGCATGATCTCCCGCCGGCACGGCGTGATTCTTTTCACCGCCTCAATGGCTTCCTTGTTCGGCATCCCGCAGGTCATCGCCTACACGGCGGCCAAGTCCGCCTTGGTCGGCATGGTGCGGGGCTATGCCACGGAATTTTCTCCGCACGGCATTCGCATCAACGCGATCGCGCCGGGGTGGATTGAAACCGAGATGTCCGCCAAGGCGCTCGCCGGAGACCCCGCGCGCAGGGCGAAGATCGTTGGCCGCACTCCCATGGCAAAACTCGGGTCGCCAGCGGACATCGGCTGGGCCGCGGTTTATCTGGCCTCGCCCGCCGCGCAATTTGTCACCGGCATCACCCTGCCGGTTGACGGCGGCGTTAGCATTGGTTTCTAGCCGCCGGCTCTTCCCATGACTTTTCCCACCTCTCCTTCGACCGAAATCTTTCCCACCCGCTCCGCCATGGGAGCAGCCTCGGCCCGCCACTTTCTGGCGCAGGTCCGCCAGGTGCTCACGGTCAAGCCGCTCTGTCGCGTCATTTTCGGCTGCGCTCCCTCCCAAAATGAGTTTTTCCACCACCTCGTCGCCGAGACAAAGTCCACGCCTGAACTTTGGCCGCAGATCGAGGTCTTCCACATGGATGACTACGTGGGACTGAACGAGGAACACCCCCAGAGTTTCCGCCATTATCTGCGCCTGCATCTGCTCGATCACGTAAAGGTGGGAAACTTTCATCCCATCCGCGGTGAAGCGGCCTCCGCCACGGCCGAGGCCGCGCGCTACGCCGCGTTGCTCGGAGCCGCTCCGATCGATGTCATCGGCATGGGTCTGGGCGAAAATTGCCATATCGCCTTCAATGATCCGCCGGTCGCTGACTTCGCGGATCCCGTGCTGGCCAAGGTGGTCACCATGGATGAAGTCTGCCGCCAACAGCAGGTGAACGACGGTTGCTTTCCCGATCTCCCCTCGGTGCCCAGCCGCGCCATCACCATTACGATTCCGGTTTTTGCGCAGGCGGGGAGTCTTGTTTGCACGGTGCCGGGCCCGCGCAAGGCGCAGGCCGTGCGGGACGCACTCACCGCTCCCGTCGGACCGGCTTGTCCGGGAACCATCCTCCAGGTCCACCCGCACGCGGCCCTGTTTCTCGATCGCGATTCCGCCGCCCGGCTGGAACCGCGGACTAACACCGCCCGCTGATGAGCGCCCAACCTGCAGCCTCCCGCAAACCTTCGCCATCCGCCGTGGCCGCACGGGGCTATTTTGATCTGCAGGTCAACGGATTCGCGGGGGTTGATTTTCAACAGGCAGACCTGACGGCGCATGAACTCAGACGGGCGGTCGTTGGTCTGAACGACCATGGCACCAGCCGCATTCTGCTCACGTTGATCACGGATTCCATCGCCCGGCTTTGCGCCAAGCTGGCCAATATCGAGACGATCCTGCGCCGCCATCCCAGTTTGGCGGAGACCATCGTGGGCTATCATCTGGAAGGGCCCTATCTGCTGCCGGAGCCTGGCTACTGCGGAGCCCATCAGCCCAAATGGATGCATGCGCCCCGGGTCGCCGAGTTTGAGCAGCTTTGGACCGCCGCCGGAGGCCGGATCCGGTTGGTCACGCTGGCTCCCGAATTGCCGGGCTCACCGGCCTTCATCCGGTATCTGGTGGCCAAGCAGGTCCGGGTGGCGATCGGCCACTCCAATGCCAATGCGCAGCAAATCGACGCGGCCATCGAGGCTGGCCTCACGCTTTGCACCCATTTGGGCAACGGGGTCCCCCTGCAAGTGGACCGCCACGAAAACATCATCCAGCGCCTGCTCGGACGCGACGAACTCTACGCGGCGTTTATTCCTGACGGCATTCACCTGCCCCCGAATGTTCTGAGAAATTTCGTGCGCGCCAAGCCTCCGGCCCGGGTCTTGTTCACCACCGACTGCATGTCCGCCGCCGGCGCCCCTCCGGGCAAGTATCACCTCGGACATCTGCAGGTGGAAGTTGGCGCCGACGGCATTGTGCGCCAGCCGGGCAAAGTCCGGCACTTTGCCGGTTCGTCCCTGGCGATGGACGCCGCGGCCGCCAACGTCGTTGCAATGACCGGTTGGACTCCCTCCCAAGCCCGGGCCGCCTGCTCCACTCGCGTCGCCAAATACCTCGGCTACTGAGCTCCGCTCCGGGCGCGCTCAGCCCTCCGCCGGCGGAGGGCTGAGCGCGCCCGGAGCGGAGCTCAGTAGCC